>DAMABW010000041.1:0-17953 GCA_031999925.1 Massilia sp.
AGGCCCGCCCGGCACCGGCAAGACCCACACCATCGCCAACATCATCAGCCATTACCTGGCCATGGGCAAGCGCATCCTCGTCACCTCGAAAGGCGAGCCGGCCCTGAAGGTCTTGCAGGAGAAGATCCCGGAACCGGTGCGGCCGCTGACGGTGGCCCTGCTTTCCGGCGACAAGGAGGGCATGCGCCAGTTCCAGGCCTCGATCGAGGCGATCATCCACACGCTGACCCACCTCGATACCGGCCTCGAAGCCGAACAGATCGCCGCCTGCCGCGGCGCGCTCGAACGCGCGCATGCCGAGATGGCGCAGATCGACAGCCGCATCGACGCCATCGCCCATACCCAGTTGGCCGAGATCGACGTCGACGGCGTGCCGATGCGCGCCCAGAAGATGGCCGAACTGGTGCTCGATGGCCAGGCGCGGTTCGGCTGGTTCGACGACGCATTGACGCTGGCGCCCGAGCATGCGCCGCCCTTCGACGACGAGGCCGGCATGCGCCTGCGCGCGCTGCGGCGCCGCCTCGGCGCCGACCTGGCCTACTGCCAGGCGCGCCTGCCCGCTGCGCGCAGCCTGCCGGCGCCAGCCGCGCTCGGCCAGTTGCACGCGCAGCTGCAAATCCTGCGCACCATCGAGCGCGACGAAGCCAGCGGCGCGCTGGCGCCGCTGCGCGCGCCGACGCTCGAAGTGCTGGGCGCGGCGCGCCAACTGCTCGCGGCGCTGGACGCGGCGCTGGCCTTGCTGCGCCAGCTCGACGCCTCCGGCCACGCCTGGGCGCACGCGCTGCGCGACAAGCTGCGCCGCCCGCAATACGCCACCGAACGCGGCGCACTCGAAGCCCTGTTCCCGGAAATCGACGCCCTGTTCCAGGCGCGCGCCGAATTCATGCAAAAGCCGGTGAGCGCACCGCGCGAAGCGCTCGAACTGCCGAAGGCGCAGGAGGCGATCGCGCGCGGCGCCGAGACCGGCAAGCCCTTCGGACTGCTGGCCTTTGGCGTGGGCGATATCAAGCCGCATATCGCCGCCATCCGCGTTGCCGGCCTGGCCCCGGCCGGCAGCGCCGACTGGGCCCACGTGGGGCGCTTCGCCGCTCTGCATACGCGCCTGCTGTCGTTCACCGTGCGCTGGAACGCCTTTGCCGAACTGCTGTCGCTGCCGCTCCTGCAGGCCGACATCGGCCGGCTGCGCGATATCGAAGCCATCGCCATCACGGTGCGCGCCGCCCACACGCTGGCCAGCACGGCCGACGCCCAGTTGCCGTCGTTGGCAGAACAGGTCTTCGAGCACCTTCCGAACGAGGCCCTGTTCGGCGGAGCAGACGCACTGGCGCAGGTGCGCGAACAGCTGCGCCGCCACCTGGCGCGCGCCGAACTGGCGCAGGCCAACGCCAGCCTGGCCCAGCTCCAGCACGGGCTGGCAAGCGCCAGCGGACCGGTCTCGCTGCGCCTGCGCGCGCTGTTCGATCAGGCACTCGGCGACCCCGAGGTGCCGGTCGATGCCCTGCTGGGCGACTACACGGACCTGGTCGGCGAGCTAAGCCGCGTCGAGGCGCTGGCAGACGTGCTGAAGGAAGTCATGCAGTTCGCGGCGGCCATCGCCGCCCGTGGCGCCACGCGCCTGGCGGCGCGTGTGGCGACCATCGCCCAGGACGGCGCCGGCGACGACGCGGTGCTCCCGACCCGCTGGCGAGACGCCTGGACCTGGGCGCGCCTGCGCAGCCATCTCGACGGCATCGACGCGCGCGACACGATGCGCGCCCTGGCGGCACGCCGGCGCGAACTGGAAACCGCGCTGGCGCGCCTGTACCAGGAACTGGTGGCGAAGTCGGCCTGGCTGGCCACCAAGCAGAACGCCGGCCCGAACGTGCTGAGCGCGCTCGAAACCTACCGCACCGCGATCCGCAAGTTCGGCAAGGGCACCGGCGTGAATGCGGCGCGCTTCCGGCGCGATGCGCAGCAGGCCATGGTCGACGCCCAGGCCGCGGTGCCATGCTGGATCATGAGCCATGCGCGGGTGTCGGAAACGTTGCCGGCGGCGCTCGGCGCATTTGACCTGGTGATCGTCGACGAAGCCAGCCAGTCGGATTTGTGGGCGTTGCCGGCGGCCCTGCGCGGCAAGCAGATCCTGGTGGTCGGCGACGACAAGCAGGTGTCGCCCGAGGCCGCTTTCGTGTCGAGCGCGAAGATCGGCGACCTGCGCCGGCGCTTCCTGGCCGGCCAGCCCTTCGAGGCGGTGCTCACGGCCGACATGTCGCTGTACGACATCGCGTCGACCGTGTTCGCGGCCTCGAAGGTCATGCTGCGCGAGCACTTCCGCTGCGTGCAGCCGATCATCGCCTACAGCAACCGCGTCTTCTACAAGGACTTCATCCAGCCGGTGCGGGTGCCGCGCGCGTCGGAACGGCTCGACCCGCCGCTGGTCGACATCTACGTGCCCGGCGGCCACCGCTCGGCCAAGGGCCACAACCCGTCCGAGGCCGACTGCATCGTGGCCGAGATCGAGGCCATCCTGCGCGACCCGAAGATGGCCGGACGCACGCTCGGCGTGGTGTCGCTGCTCGGGCCGGAACAGGCGCAGCTGATCGACCGGCAGGTGCGCGCGCGCTGCGACGCGGTGGAGCTGGCGCGGCGCCATTTCGCCTGCGGCGACGCCCGCATCTTCCAGGGCAGCGAACGCGACATCATCTTCCTGAGCATGGTGGCCGACCGCGACAACCACCACGCGCTGTCGGGCGCGATGTACGACCAGCGCTTCAACGTGGCCGCTTCGCGCGCGCGCGACCGCATGGTCCTGGTGCGCTCGGTCAGGCTCGACGAGCTGTCGCAGCTGGACCTGCGCCGCACCCTGCTCGAGCACTTCGCCCGGCCGCTGGACGGCAACGAGGAAAGCGCCAGCCTGGCGGCCCTGTGCGAATCGGGCTTCGAGCGCGACGTGTACGGCGAACTGTTCGCGCGTGGCTACCGTGTGGTTCCGCAGGTGCCTGCGGCCGGCTACCGGATCGACATGGTGGTCGAAGGCGCCGACGACCGCCGCCTGGCGATCGAACTCGATGGGGACGAATTCCACGGCCCGGACCGCTGGCCGGCCGACATGGCGCGCCAGCGCGTGCTGGAACGCGCCGGCTGGACCTTCTGGCGCTGCTTCGCCTCGACCTGGTCGCTGCGACGCGAGGCCGTGCTGGCGGAATTGCTGGCGCTGCTGGAGAAGATGGGGATCGCGCCGCTGGGGGCGATCGGGCGGGTTCCATCGCTGGTCGAGTACCGCGAATGGCAGGCGCTGCCGGCGGCCCCCGCTTCGCACCCGTCCACACTACCAGCAATTGCCACAAGTCAATAATCAACAAGACAAGCGCACTACAATGCACGGAGACTTTGCCGCCCGGCCGTTCCCGATCGAAAGGCAACCGTATGCGCTTGTACCGGACTACCAAGCAGGCCGCCAGGGCGCGCCGCCGCGCGCACCGCCGGCCATCCCGGCGCCAGGACGGCGCGTTCGCAGTCATGTTTGCCGGCACCCTGCTGCTGATGCTGGGCATCTGCGCGTTCGCCCTCGACATCGGCCCCATCTATAACCGCAAGGCCGAACTGCATGGCATGGCCAAGGCCGTGGCGCTCGCCGCCGCAGGCCCGCTCGACGGCACTCCGGCCGGCGTCAGCGCCGCTTTGGCCCGGGCCGCGGCGACCGCCGAGTCCTTTCGCCACAGTTACCGGTACAGCTTCGCCTGGTCGGACGCGGCGATCCGTTTCAGCGGCAGCCCCGCCCGTACGGCAAACTGGCTCGCTGCCGACACGGCGCGCGCCCAGCCCGCCGGGCTGTACTACGTCGAGGTCGACACCAGCATGCTGGACGACGGTTCAGGCAGCAGCAACACCGTCCTGATGGGCGCACTGTTCTCGTCGTCGTCGGAATTCAGGATCAGCGACCGCGCGGTCGCCGGTCGTGCAAGCCTGCGCATCACGCCTCTCGCGGTCTGCGCGATGTCGCCAAGCCCTGGGGAACCGCGTCCGAAAGCAGGACCGGCAGCGTCGCAGGAACTGGTCGAGTTCGGCTTCCGGCGCGGCGTGAACTACGACCTGATGCAACTCAGTCCGTCCGGCACCACGCCGGAAAACTTCATCGTCGACCCGATCGCAGCGCCCGGCCAGACGTACTCCAGCACCAACACGTCGCTGGCGAACGTCGGCCCCTTCGTCTGCTCGGGCAAGGTCTGGACGCCGAGCGTGATGGGCGCCGCCATCCATGTCACCCGGCCCTTCCCGATTGCCGACCTGTACCGGCAGTTGAACTCCCGCTTCGACGAGTACGAAGGCAACGTCTGCGATCCGCACGGCGCCCCGCCGGACTTCAACATCAATCCGTTTGGCTACGGGACGGTGAAGTTCATGGACAAGCCAAGCTCCCAGTCCGCCGCCGGCTACATCGGGAACAACCGCAGCGAGACGATCGCCGATCCGGACCCCGCCCTGGCCACCAACACCGCGCCGCAGTACGGCGTCCTGTGGAGCTATGCGAAAGCCGTCAAGTATTCCTCCTATAAACCGAACACCGCCGAACCGAGCGGCGGCTGGACGACCTTCGCGACGGGCGACTGGCCCACCCTCTACCCGCCGAGCATCAAGCCCTCGGGCTATCCCGGGAGCGGGGCGACCACGCCGTATTCCGCTAGCGCGGGCGATAACTACAAGGCTTCCGAAAACAACCTGCTGATCTCGCAGGCCGGGCGGCGGGTGCTGAACATCCCCCTGCTGGAGTGCCCGGTCGCCAGCGGCACCGACGCCCAGGCAACGGTCAAGGGCATCGGCCGCTTCTTCATGAGTGTGCAGGCAAGCCCGACCAGCCTGCACGCCGAGTTCGCCGGCGTCGTGCCCGAGTCCGCCCTGATTGGCCAAGTGGAGCTTTACCCATGATCCGACATCGCAGCCCGTCCTCACGCAGGCAGGGTGGAGCCAGCGCAGTGGAGCTGGCCCTCATCCTGCCGATTCTTGTCGCCATGATGAGCGCGCCCTTGTTCCTGGCAATCTTTTATTGGCACTACACGGCGGCCCATAAAGCCGCCTACGATGCCGCGCGCTACCTGTCGACCATCTCGGAGGCCGAGATGCGCAGGCCGGTCCTGGCGGTGGCGGCGCGGGACACGGCTGCCGCGATCGTGAATGCGGAAATCGCCGAGCTCGGGTTTCGCGACGCGCCGGTGAAGATCGCCTACGGTTGCGGGCCCGCCAACGATTGCGATGGTGTCGTGAGCCAGCCCCTGCCGGCGACGATCACGGTCGGCGTCCAACTGGTGGTCAGGGATACCTTCCTCCGCCAGATCGACACCGGCGAATTCGGCTGGTCGATCGCGGCCGTCGCAACCGTGCGCTACACCGGGAAATAAGCCATGCGCCAGCTTCCGTCCAACCGCGCCTGCCGGCGCCAGCGCGGCGTCGCCGCGGTCGAATTCGCGCTGCTGGTCGGCGTCTTCTTCAGCTTCCTGGTCGGCGTACTCGAACTCTCGCGCGCCATGTACATCTACCAGACGCTGCAGGAGGTCACGCGCCGCGCCGCCAGCGCCGCCGCGCAGGCCAACTTCAGCGATGCGGACCAGCTCGACCGGATTCGCCAATACGCCGTCCTGCGCGCCACGCCCGGCGAACTGCCGTTTGGCGCTCCGGTCACCGACCTGCACGTCCGCATCGAATACCAGGCCTTGTTGCGCAACGCCGGCGGCCAGCTGGCCATGACCCCGATCGCTCCCGGTGCCTTGCCCGCCAGTCCGGCACTGAATCGGCAAGTCTGCAACCTCAACCCGAACTCCGCGTTCTGCATCCGTTTCGTCCGGGTCCAGATTTGCAATCCCGGCAATACCGCCACCTGCGACCGGGTGCCCTACCAGCTGATGCTGCCCCTGATCAGTTTCGATTTGTACCTGCCGCGGGCGACGACAATCTCCGTCGCCGAGTCGCTCGGCTACGAGCCGGGGCAAGCGCCGAATCCGTGACGCCGCGGGACGCGTGCCGCGCCGCCGCCGGACGCCATGCCTTCAGCAAAAGAAAAAAGCCCATCAGGCGAACCTGATGGGCTTTATTTTGCAGCAACCTCTGTCAGCGCACTCCGGCTACCGCCAGCGCCGTCATGTTGACAATCCGGCGCACGGTCGCGCTCGGGCTGAGGATGTGCACGGCCTTGGCCGCGCCCAGCAGGATCGGACCCACGGTGACGCCTTTGCCGGCGGTGACCTTCAGCACGTTGAACAGGATGTTCGCCGCGTCCAGCGACGGCATCACCAGCAGGTTGGCGCTGCCGGCAAATCCGCCCGCGCCCGCGCCCGTGCCTGCTGCCTCGCCGGCCGGCTGGTACAGGCGCCGGATCTCTTCCGACAATGCGGCGTCGCCGTGCACTTCGCCGATCAGCGCCAGCTCCGGCGCCGCCTGCGCCAGCAATTCGCGCGCTTCGCGCATCTTGCGCGCCGACGGACGCTCGGACGAGCCGAAGATCGAATGCGACAGCAGCGCCGCCTTCGGCTCCAGGCCGAAGTGGCGCAACTCGGTCGCGGCCAGGCGCGTGATGTCGGCCAGTTCCTAGGCGCTCGGGTTGTCGTTGACGTAGGTGTCGGTGATGAACAGCGTCATCTTGTCGAGCACCAGCGCGTTCATCGCCGCCAGCGCGCCGGCGCCCGGCGCGGTGCCGATCTCGCTGCGCACATGGGCCAGGTGGCTGTCGTAGCTGCCCTGCATGCCGCAGATCAGCGCGTCGACCGCACCCGACTGCAGCATGCGCGTGCCCTGCAGGGTGGCGTCGCCGCTGCCGTCGGGTTCGGCCAGCTCGTAGTCGACGCCGCGCGCCAGGCGCAGGCCGGCCGCCTTGATGGCTTGTTCGACGGCGTCGGCGGCGCCGATCAGCACCGGCTTGGCCAGGCCTTCGTCGACCACGGTCTGCACCGCGCGCAGCACGCGGCCGTCGCTGCCTTCGGCATAGGCGACACGGCGCGCGACGGCCTTGGCTTTGGCGAACACCGGCTTCATGAAGAAGCCGGTGTGGTAGATCATCTCGCCCAGGCGCGCGCGGTAGGCGTCCATGTCGTCGATGGGGCGCGCGGCCACGCCCGAAGCGGCGGCAGCGGCGGCAACGGCCGGGGCGATCGCGGCCATCAGGCGCGGATCGAAGGGTTTCGGGATGATGTAGTCGGGGCCGAAGTTCAGGTCCTGGCCGGCGTAGGCCTCGGCCACGGTGTCGTGGGCTTCGGCTTCGGCCAGGCGCGCAATCGCCCCGACGCAGGCCAGCTTCATCTCGTCGGTGATGCGGGTCGCGCCGCAGTCGAGGGCGCCGCGGAAGATGTAGGGGAAGCACAGCACGTTGTTGACCTGGTTCGGGTAGTCCGAACGGCCGGTGGCGACGATGCAGTCGGGACGTGCGGCTTTCGCCACTTCCGGACGAATTTCCGGTTCCGGATTGGCCAGGGCCAGGATCACCGGCTGCGCGGCCATGGTCTTCACCATCTCGGCAGTGAGTACGCCGGCCGTGGAACAGCCGAGGAAGACGTCGGCACTGTCGACGATGTCGGCCAGGGTGCGGGCATCGGTCGCCTGCGCGTAGCGCGCCTTGTTCGCTTCCATGTTGGCTTCGCGGCCCTGCCAGATCACGCCTTTCGAGTCGGTGACCCAGATGTTTTCCTGTTTCACGCCCAGGCTCACCATCATGTCAAGGCAGGCGATGGCCGCGGCGCCGGCGCCGGACGCCGCCAGCTTGATTGCACCGATGTCCTTGCCGACCACTTTCAGCGCGTTCAGCAGGGCCGCGCTGGAAATGATCGCGGTGCCGTGCTGGTCGTCGTGGAAGACCGGGATGTTCATGCGCTCGCGCAGCTTCTTCTCGATGTAGAAGCACTCGGGCGCCTTGATGTCCTCGAGGTTGATGCCGCCCACGGTAGGCTCGAGCATGGCGATGGCGTCGACCAGTTTATCGGGGTCGTTTTCCGCCAGTTCCAGGTCGAACACGTCGACGCCGGCGAATTTCTTGAACAGGCAGCCTTTGCCTTCCATCACCGGCTTCGAGGCCAGCGGGCCGATGTTGCCCAACCCGAGCACGGCCGTGCCATTGGTGATCACGGCCACCAGATTGCCGCGCGAGGTGTACTCGGCGGCCGCGGCCGGATCGGCGGCGATTTCCTCGCAGGCGTAGGCCACGCCCGGCGAGTACGCCAGGGACAGGTCGCGCTGGTTGGACAGGGGCTTGGTGGCGACCACCTCGATCTTGCCCCGCACCGGCGAGCGGTGGTAGTCGAGCGCGTCTGTGCGCAATTGGGTGTCGTCGGCGTCGCTGAAATTGCTGTTACTGCTCATGGTTCTTCCTAAAATGATGTGGCATTCCGATTCGAATCAACCTGCTGGGGGCCATGCCAGCACCGGCAAGCACATGCGCCGGTCGGACGGTCAGACAGGATGTTACCTCATGGGCCGATATCAGGCATGCAAGTGGACGAATTGGGCATTCCAGGCGGAGGACAGAACTGTACCGGCAATGCAAAAAGCCCATCAACCGAAGCTGATGGGCTTTTCTTGAATTCTGGTGGGAAGTACAAGTTTCGAACTTGTGACCCCTGCAGTGTGAATGCAGTGCTCTACCCCTGAGCTAACCTCCCTGACAACGAGGAGTATTATGCCAAAAACTTTCTCCAGCGTCAAACTATCGGCGAATATTTTCTCCAAACACATTCGCCTTTTACGCCTTTGTCCAATCCGGCCAGCACTTGTTCGTGTTCGGCGTTCTCTTCCGCCGACGCTGCCACGACAATGATCTCGCCCAGCGGCACCGCATCGAGCAGCATGCCGCCGCCGGTCTCCTCGGCTTCGACATCCATCGACAGCGAATTCTGTCCGCGCGTCATCGACAGGTAGACGTCGGCCAGCAGCTCCGAGTCGAGCAATGCGCCGTGCAGCTTGCGGTGGGCATTCGAGACGCCATAGCGGTCGCACAGCGCATCCAGCGAGTTGCGCTTACCCGGGTGCATTTCCTTGGCGAAGACCAGGGTGTCGATCACCGGGCCGCAGTACTCGACGAAAGGCTTGAAGCCGAGCCGCTGGAATTCGTGGTTCAGGAAACCCAGGTCGAAGGGCGCGTTATGGATGATGACTTCCGCGCCCTCGATGTAGGCGCGCAGTTCCTCCGCAATCTCGGCGAACTTCGGCTTGTCGCTCAGGAACTCGGTGGTCAAGCCGTGCACCGCGAGCGCGGCTTCGTCGGACTCGCGCTCGGGATTGATGTAGCGGTGGTAGTTATTGCCGGTCAGGGTACGGTTGACCAGCTCGACGCAACCGATTTCGATGATGCGGTCGCCAGTGCGGGGGTTCAGGCCTGTGGTTTCGGTGTCGAGAACGATCTGGCGCATGGAGGCTTAATAGTGAAAATGATGAGTTGAGGCAAGGCGGCAGTATAGCGCAAGGCGCTCCCTCCATTTTTAACGCTTGACGGTGGCCGCGCCGCGGTTCGCCAGCACGTCGGCGCGTTCGTTGCCTGGGTGGCCATTGTGGCCGCGCACCCAGCGCCATTCGACCGTGTGCTGTTGCTGGGCCAGGTCGAGCGCCTTCCACAAATCGTCGTTCTTGACCGGCTCCTTGGCCGCGGTCTTCCAGCCGCGCGCCTTCCAGCCGTGGATCCACTCCGAGATGCCCTTTTGCACATACTGGCTGTCGGTGTGCAGCACCACTTCGCAAGGGCGGTTCAGCGCGCTCAGCGCCTCGATCACCGCCTTCAGTTCCATGCGGTTGTTGGTCGTGTTCGGCTCGCCGCCGAATATTTCCTTTTCGTGGCCATCGGCGGTGAGGAGCGCACCCCAGCCACCGGTGCCGGGGTTGCCCTTGCAGGCGCCATCGGTAAAAATTTCCACTTTCGTCATGCTGACTTTCTTTATTTCCTATTGGTTGCCGGCACCGCTTGCGGCGCCCGGCTCGATTTCTTGTTCCACGCCGGCCCGATCAGGTGCATCCCCTTCACGCGCTTGATCGCGTGCACGATATACACGGCGCCGAGATACGGCCACCAGCGCCCGCCCGCGCTTTCCATCATCGCGAAACGGTCGAGCCATTTGGCGGTGCGAAACGGTGGCGCATAGCAGCCGAAATGGCTGCCGCCCACGCTGAGATTCAACAATTTTAACCAGTCTTTCATGCGGGGCATAGAAATGAATTCCCCCGCCGCCGGCAGGTAGCCATGGCTGCCCAGGCGCTGCAAGCCCTGGCGCATGCCCCACATGCTGGCCGGATTGAAGCCGCAAATGATCACCTGCCCTTCCGGGATCAGCACCCGCTCCACCTCGCGCAGCACCTGGTGCGGTTCGGCCGCGAACTCGAGCACATGCGGCAGCACCACCAGGTCCAGGCTTTGCGAAGCGAACGGCAATTCGGCGAAGTCGAGCGCGACGGCGATCTGCTTGCCACTGGCGGCGAACTCGAGTTCGCTGGCGGTGGAGGTGCGCGTGGCGGCCTGCCACTTGTTCGGCATGCGGCTGGCGGCCAGGGCGTCGATCTGCGGCACGCCGATCTGGACGGCGTTGTAGCCGAAGATGTCGGCGGTCAGTTCGTCGAGGCAGGCTTGCTCGAAGGCGCGCACGTAGGCGCCGGCCGGAGAAAGCAGCCATTCGTCGAGCGCTATAATGGATTTTTCGGAAGCAGCGCTATCCATGCCTACCCTCAATTAAAACCATGACCGATACCCAAGCAAACGCGCAGACAAGCGTGCAAACGCACGCGCCACGCAATGATTTGAGTGTCCTGACCGTGCCCGCGTTCAAGGATAATTATCTTTGGCTGATCCACGACGGCACGCATGCCGCGGTCGTCGATCCGGGCGACAGTGCACCCATCCTGACCGCCCTTGCCGAACATGGTCTGACCCTCACCGCCATTCTACTCACCCATCACCATGCTGACCATATTGGCGGCGTGCCGGACCTGCTTGCACGCTTCCAGGTGCCGGTGTATGGACCGCGCGACGACGGCATTGCCGAGGTCACGCATCCGTTGGCGGAGGGCGACCGCGTGACGGTGCCGGAACTCGGCCTGGAACTCGGTGTGCTCGACGTGCCCGGCCATACACTGGGCCATATCGCCTATGTGCGGCGCACGCCTGGGCTGCACTGGCTGTTCTGCGGCGACACCCTGTTCGCTGGCGGCTGCGGACGTTTGTTCGAAGGCACGCCCGAGCAGATGGCCGCGTCGCTGGAAAAGCTCGCCGCCCTGCCGGAAGACACCGAAGTGTATTGCGCACACGAATATACGCTGTCTAACCTGCGCTTCGCCCAGGCGGTCGAGCCCGGCAACGAGGCACTCGCCCTGCGCATGAAGGACGAAAGCGCCAAGCGTGCCCTCGACGTGCCGACGGTGCCGACCAGCATCGGCCTCGAGCGACGCACGAATCCCTTCCTGCGCTACCGCGAACCGGACATCGTGGGCGAACTGGTAAAAGCAGGCAAGCTCGCCGACGGCGCGGAGCCGATCGCGGCCTTTGCCGCGCTGCGCGAGTGGAAGAACGTGTTTTGATCGGAAAATAAAAGAGCCGTCCGGCGAGTGCAGGACGGCTTGTTTTCCAGTCAGACGCCGATCAGATTTCTTCGTACAGCGGCAGCGTCAGGAATTCGGCGAACTGCTCCGAGGTAGACATTTCCTCGAAGATCTCGGCCGCGCGCGCATAGCTCGGGTTGTCGCCGTTCGGCGCCGCTTGTTTTGCCTTCGCCAGTTCTTCCGGGATCATGGCGCGCACCATCTCGGCCGTGACCTTGCGGCCATCTTCCAGCACGCCCTTCGGCGAGCGGATCCACTGCCACACCTGGGAGCGGCTGATCTCGGCGGTGGCCGCGTCTTCCATCAGATTGTGGATCGGCACGCAGCCATTGCCCGCCAACCAGGCGCCCAGGTAGTGGATGCCGACGTTGATGTTGTAGCGGAGGCCCTCTTCCGTGATCGGCGTTTCCGGCTTGAAGTCGAGCAGTTGCTCGGCCGTGACCTCGACGTCCGGACGCAACTTGTCGATCTGGTTTTGCTTGTCGCCCAGCACCTTGGTGAATTCGGTCATCGCCAGTTCGACCAGGCCCGGATGGGCAACCCAGCCGCCGTCGTAGCCGTCGGTGGCGTCGCGTGCCTTGTCATTGCGTACGCCGGCCATCGCGGTGTCGTTCTTCGCCGGATCGTTCTTGATCGGGATCAGGGCCGACATGCCGCCGATCGCCGGCGCGCCGCGCTTGTGGCAAGTCTTCAGCAGCAGCAAGGCGTAGGCGCGCATGAAGGGCGAAGTCATCGTCACCTTCGGGCGGTCGGCCAGGCAGAAGTCCTTGTCCAGCTTGAATTTCTTGATGCAGCTGAAGATGTAGTCCCAGCGACCCGCGTTCAGGCCGGCGCTGTGTTCGCGCAGTTCGTACAGGATCTCGTCCATCTCGAAGGCGGCCAGGATGGTCTCGATCAGCACGGTCGCCTTGATCGTGCCGCGCGGCAGGCCGAGGGCTTCCTGGGTCGCGATGAAGATGTCGTTCCACAGGCGCGCCTCCAGGTGCGATTCCATCTTCGGCAGGTAGAAGTACGGCCCGGCGCCGCGCGCCAGTTGCTCCTTGGCGTTGTGGAACATGAACAGGGCGAAGTCGAAGATGCCACCCGAGATGCGCTTGCCGTCGACCAGCACGTGCTTTTCGTCGAGGTGCCAGCCGCGCGGACGCACGACCAGGGTCGCCACCTTGTCGTTCAGCTTGTAGGACTTGCCGTTCTGCTCGAGCGAGATCGTGCGGCGCACGGCGTCGCGCATGTTGACCTGGCCGGTGATCTGGTTGTTCCAGTTCGGGGCATTCGAATCCTCGAAGTCGGTCATGTAGCTGTCGGCGCCCGAGTTCAATGCGTTGATGACCATCTTGCGCTCGACCGGGCCGGTGATCTCCACGCGGCGGCACGCCAGGGCCTGCGGAATCGGATCGATCTTCCAGTCGCCTGCGCGGATGTGCGCCGTCTCGGGCAGGAAGTCCGGGCGCTCGCCGGCGTCCAGGCGTTTCGCGCGCTCGACGCGGGCGGCCAGCAACTCCTGGCGGCGCGGCTCGAAGCGGCGCGTCAGGTCTGCCACCAGCGCCAAGGCTTCCGGGGTCAGGATATGCTCGTAGCCAGGTTCGATGGCGGCGCGGATTTCCATGCCGGTAGGGATTGCGATCGTCATGCTCATGCTCCTCGAGGGTTTGAATAGTGCGATAGCCGCGCCAGGCAAGCGTGCTCGACCTGCTTGGCGTTTGTCATAGCATCAAGTATATTCAACTGGAAGTCATCAAACGATACATTTATTCATATCATCTGTGCGTTTTTGTCATAGATGAGAGCGGAGCGGCATGGGCAAGTTCAGGGAAATTTCGACCTTCGTGGACGTGGTGGCGCGCGGCAGCCTGTCGGCGTCGGCCAGGGCCGAAGGCATCGCGCCGGCAATGATCGGGCGTCGCCTCGATGCGCTGGAAGCGAGACTAGGCGTGAAGCTGCTGCAGCGCACCACGCGGCGCCTGGCCCTGACCGACGAGGGTGCTGCCTTCCTGGAAGACTGCCAGCGCATCCTGGCCGAACTCGAGGAAGCGGAAAGCGCGGTGTCCGAGCGCAGCGCGCACGCGACCGGGCACCTGCTGGTGTCGGCGCCGGCCGGTTTCGGGCGCCAGCACGTGGCGCCGCTGCTGCCCTCTTTCCTGGCCGAGCACCAGGACCTGACGGTGAACCTGAACCTGAACGACCGCGTCGTCGACGTGGTCGGCGAAGGGGTCGACGTGGCGATCCGCATCGCCAGCCTGGGCGACTCGAGCCTGGTGGGCGTGAAACTGGCCGACAATCAGCGCGTGGTGGTGGCCGCGCCTGGCTACCTGAAGCGACACGGCACGCCGCACAAACCGGCCGACCTGGCGCGCCACAACTGCCTGGCGATCAGCAGCGAAGGCAGCCAGCGCGGCTGGACCTTCCGCGAAGGCGGCAAGACGGTGACCCTGAAAGTGGCGGGCAACATGGTCTGCAACGACGGCGCCGTGCTGCACGAATGGGCGCTCGGCGGACGCGGCCTGGCCTGGCGCTCGATGTGGGAAGTGGCGGCCCAGCTCGAAGCGGGCCAACTGGTGACGGTGCTCGACGATTTCGCCGCGCCCGGAAACGACATTTATGCGGTATTTGCCCAGCGCCGCCACCTGCCGCTGCGCGTGCGCGTTTTCGTCGATTTTCTACGCCGGACTTATGCGCAGCCGGATTATTGGCGCCGCTGAGCACCCAAGAATTACCGGAATTAATGGAACAACCAACCGAAGCAAAACCTGTGGACGAAAAAAATCCCCGGCATGCCGAGGATTTTTCATCGTAATACAGCGGCTGAAATTACAGCGGCTGGATGTTCGATGCTTGTTTGCCCTTAGGACCCGAGGTCACGTCGAACGAGACACGCTGGTTCTCTTGCAGGGACTTGAAGCCTTGGCTCTGGATTGCCGAGAAGTGCGCGAACAGATCTTCGCCGCCTTCATCAGGGGTGATGAAGCCGAAGCCCTTCGAGTCATTGAACCATTTAACGATGCCAGTTGCCATTACAATTTCCTATTTCAGTTAAGTGGGCTTGCGCCCGTTTATGATCGTTTGAAGAAGCAAGAAAGAAATGACAGACAGACTGCACTACTACCTCGAACCCAACGATCCCGTATTATACCGAATAAAACACCTGTCACGCATTTTTCGCAAAATAAAAACAAAACGCGTAACAATGCATGAAACCAACTTTCAAGCGCGGCGGTATTTGATTCGGCAGTAAGGAGAATATAGGACAACGAAGGGTAGCAAGTTTGCGGTGCATCAAATGACCCGGGCTTGCGTTCTTGAATTACGGCAAGGGCGAAAATGCGGCGCTATGGTAACGCGGCGCCGGGGCCCGCAAGCCCGCGTCAACGAAGCCGTCCAGCGCACCCAGCCACGCGCCCCAATCGTTTTCGCCGACCGTCTCGAAGGCGGTCAGCACGCGCAGGCGCTGCTCCAGGCCGCGTGCGCCATGGCCGATCTCGCGAAAACCGAAAGTCACGGCGGCGCCGGCCAGCGCATGCAGCAGCGACTGCAGTTCGGCCACCGCGTGCGGCGCCGGTGCGCTCGGCGTCAGCTGCGCGCGCACCGCGGCCAGCTGCGCCAGCGTGTCCGGCAGGCCGGTACGGAAGCGCTCGTTGGCCTGCGTCAGGCGCGCAAAGAAGACAGCATCGACCGGCCCGGCCATTTACTTGGTGCCGAAGATGCGGTCGCCGGCGTCGCCCAGGCCCGGCACGATGTAGGCGTGCGCGTCCAGGTGCGAGTCGAGCGAAGCGACGTAGACCTTCACGTTCGGGTGCGCGTCCTGCACCACCTGCACGCCTTCCGGCGCCGCCACCAGGGCCAGGAACAGGATCTGCTCGTCGGCCACACCGCGTTTCTTGAGCACGTCGATCGCGTGCACGGCCGAGTTACCGGTCGCCACCATCGGGTCGCACAGGATGAAGGTGCGGTCGGTGACGTCGGGCAGGCGCACCAGGTATTCGACCGGCTCGTGGGTGTCCGGATCGCGGAACACGCCGATGTGGCCGACGCGGGCCGACGGCACCAGTTCCAGCAAGCCGTCGCTCATGCCGATGCCGGCGCGCAGGATCGGCACGATCGCCAGCTTCTTGCCGGCGATGACCGGCGCATCGATGGTCACCAACGGGGTCTGCACCGGACGCGTGGTCAGCGGCAGGTCGCGCGTGATCTCGTAGCCCATCAGCAGCGTGATTTCCTTGAGCAGCTCGCGGAAGGTGCGGGTCGAGGTATCGTGCTCGCGCATGTGCGAGAGCTTGTGCTGGATCAGCGGGTGATTCAGGATGTAGAGGCTGGGAAAGCGCGGGTCTTGTTTCATTGTCGACAATCTAGGTTCCGTGATAGTGCCACCGCTGCGGCGGGCGCGGTGGCTTATAAACCCGCCATTATCCCAGTGCGGCGCGAGTTTGTCTCTGCTTCCTGTCGATATTTCAGTTTAGTCAACAAGCGCCCGCGCCAGGATCGCCTCGAAGTCGACGCTCTCGGGCAGGCGGCCGAAAGCGCCGCCCACGTCGCGTTCGATGCGCGAGGCCACGAACGCCTCGGCCACGTACGGTGGCGCATGGCGCAGCAGCAGCGCGCCCTGCACAGCGATCACCAGTCGCTCGGCGATCCGGCGCGCGCCGCTTTCGCTGGCGGCCGACAAGTCTTCGCCCAGGCGCGCCACATAAGCGGCGAAGCGCGGGTCACGCGCGGCGGCCGGCGCCAACTCCGCTTCCAGGGCGGCACGCGATTCCTGCGGGTGCTTGCCGAGCGCGCGCAGCACGTCCAGGCACATCACATTGCCCGAACCCTCCCAGATCGAGTTCACCGGGAATTCGCGATACAGGCGCGCCAGCGGCCCCTCTTCCACGTAGCCGTTGCCGCCCATGACTTCCATCGCCTCGGCACCCAAGGCCGGGCCGCGCTTGCAGATCCAGTACTTGCCGGCCGGCGTCAAGAGGCGTCCGAGCGCGCTTTCCAGCGGATCGCCGGGATGGTCGAAGCAGCGCGCCAGGCGCAGGGCAAACGCGGTCGCGGCTTCGGATTCGATGGCGAGGTCGGCCAGCACGTTCTGCATCAGCGGCTGTTCCGCCAGCGGCTTGCCGAAGGCGCTGCGCCCGCGCGCATGGTGCAGCGCGTGGCACAGAGCGGCGCGCATGATGCCGGCGGTGCCGACCACGCAGTCGAGCCGGGTATGGCTGCCCATTTCCAGGATGGTCGGGATGCCGCGCCCGACCTTCCCGACCAGCCAGCCGACGGCGTCACAGAACTCGACTTCCGACGACGCGTTGGAGCGGTTGCCCAGTTTGTCCTTCAGGCGCTGTACGCGGATGGCGTTGCGGCTGCCGTCGGGCAGCCAGCGCGGCACGAAAAAGCAGGACAGCCCCGCGCTGCCCTCGACGTCGGTCTGAGCCAGAACCAGGTGGGCATCGCTCTGCGGCGCCGAGAAAAACCACTTGTGGCCGACGATGCGCCAGGCGCCCTCGCCTTCGTCGCCGAACCGCGACCGCGCCCGCGCCTCGCCCGGCAGCATCGCGACGGCGCGCGTGGTGTTGGCGCGCACATCGGTGCCGCCCTGCTTTTCGGTCATGCCCATGCCGACCAGGGCGCCGCGCTTCGCCTCGACCGGCAGCGAGCGCGGGTCGTACTCGCGCGACAGGATCTTCGGCAGCCATTTGCAGGCCAGCGCGCCGGGCAGATTGCCCGGGCGGCGCAGCGCCGGCACCGAGGCGTAGGTCATCGTCACCGGACACTGGGCGCCGTTTTCCACCTGGCCGAACAGCAGGTAGGCCGCCGCGCGCGCCACCTGGGCGCCCGGACGCGGGTCGGTCCAGGGCGCGGAATGCGCGCCGGCGCCGATCATCAGCGCCATCAACTCGTGCCAGGCCGGATGGAACTCGACTTCGTCGATGCGGCGGCCGCTGCGGTCGAAGTTCACCAGGCGCGGGCCGTTGGCGTTGGCGACCTGGGCCAGGTCGAGCACCTCGAAACGGCCGAGACGCTCGCCCAGCGCCGCCAGTTCGCCGGCGGCCCAGCCCGCGCCTTCACGTTCCAGGGCTTCCTGCAAGGCCGGATCGCAGCGCAACAGGTTGATGCCGCCGAAGGGTGGCGCCTGGTTGAAAACCTCATGCGTGTCGTAAGAATTCATCTAGGTCCCCGCCTGGAAAAGCTAGCTGGTGTAAAATGTTGCAGCGAAGCATCATTTAGACGGCAATGGCTTCCCTGCTCGACGATGATTGGCGACAATCCCCGGAAAGGCGGGTATCGTTAACGATCCGGCAAGAGGCTAGCGCAAAGCGCGGATTCCGGCAAGGCGCCCCTGCTGTAGCGCAAAGCCTGGGCGAACAGGGTATCGCGATGGTGGCTGATTGTGACTTTTTAATGCCCGTCGGAATTTTTCGGTGCTAAAGTCTCCTGTGGT
>DAMABW010000042.1:0-17829 GCA_031999925.1 Massilia sp.
CGAAGCCGCGGTTGGCGCGATCCAGTGCGCCAGGTACCCGCAGGAAACGTGCGTCATGGTGCAGGGCCAGGATCAGCCCGTACATCTCGTAGACCAGCTGCTGCGGATCGGTGCCCGCTTGCAGGGCGCCGACGTCGACGCTTTGCTGGACGGCGCGCAGCAGCGCACCCTGCCAGGCGCGCACCATCGCCACTAGTGCTTCGCGGATCGGGCCCGGACGGTCATCGTACTCCACCGCGCCGCTGATATAGATGCAGCCCGATGCAATTTCCACCGAAACGCGCTTGACCCAGCGTGCGAACATGGATTCCAGGCGCGGCAGGCCGCGTGGTTCCTTGACGCTAGGGAAGAAAACTTCCTGCTCGAAACGGTGGTGGTAAAGCTTGAGCACTTCCATCTGCAAGTCTTCGCGCGAACCGAAGTGCGCGAACACACCCGATTTGCTCATGTTCATGCGGTCGGCAAGCAGGCCGATAGTCAGGCCTTCCAGGCCATTACGGCTGGCCAACTCGAGTGCGACGTCGAGGATCGCTGCCCGCGTCTGCTCGCCCTTGCGCATGAATTTCGCTGAAGTGTTGATGACTGTCCCCTGGGTGAATCGAAAATCCGAACGCTCGTACTATTATCTATCGGCGGGTGAATGTCAAACGGGAACTTAGAGGTGGGGTTCTATTGTGCGGGGGTGAGGATTTGTATGGCTGCGCGAACGGTGATCGAACGCGTGGACGGCTACACCGGACGGGTGGCGCTCATGCGGCCGTTGCGCCGTCCACGCGTTCAACAAACGCCCGCACAGCGGCAACGTCCTACTCCCCTGCCCGCGTAATCGCCCGACGATCCCGCTTGGTTGGCCGCCCCTTGATGCTGCTGCCCGGTTCCGGGAACAACCTGCGCGCTTCCGAATCGTTCTCGCGCCGGGTAATGCTGTCCTGCGTCTCACTATATAGAGTACGCGCAATCGGCGCCCCGCCGCGCTTGTCGGAAATCCCGAGCACGGTGACTTCCCAGCGGTCCGAGCCGTTGTCGATGAAGATCTTGTCGTTCAGTTTCACGGCGCGGGCAGCCTTGACCGGCTCGCCGCCGATCCGCACCCGGCCACGTTCCACCGCATCGGCCGCCAGCGAGCGCGTCTTGAAGAAACGCGCTGCCCACAGCCATTTGTCGATGCGTACACTATCGTTGTCCATTACTTGTCCTTGTCTCGATACAAGTACCCCATATGCTGGCGAAGGCGCGTTTTTTCGAGTCCTTGCTCGCGAATCAAGCGTAGCCGATGGCAAAAATCCGCATCGCAAATTTATAAGCCAGGTAAGCCGTCCCGTACAGCGCCCGCCTGACCCAGCCAAAGCCGGCAAACTCTTCCAGGTGCACGGGCACCCCGTCGGCAATGCCGCGCAAAATGTGCTCGCGCACCGCCCGTGCAAACGCCGCATTGCGCACCACGATGTTCGCTTCCTGGTTCAGGAACAGCGACAGCCCGTCGCAATTGCTCGATCCCACCGTCGCCCAGTCATCGTCGACCACGGCGATCTTCGCGTGCAGTTGCGTCTTGCGGTATTCCACCACCTTGATGCCGGCCGCCAGCAGCTTCGGGTAAAACGAGCGCGCCACTGCGTCCTGCATCTTGAATTCGCCCACCCCAATCAAGAGCGTGACCTCGACACCGCGCGCGGCCGCATGCGCCAATGCCTCGCGGAACTTGCGCCCCGGCGCGAAATAGGGATTGGCCAGCAGCACGCATTTCTTTGCCTGCCCGATCGCCTGCAGGTAGGCGCGCTGGATGGTGCGGCGATTGCGCAGGTTGTCGCGCACCACGAAGGCAGCGCGCATCGGGCGGTTGCCTTCGCTCGGCGGCTGGCGCCGCATCTCGCGGAACAGGCCGATGCGGCGGATCAGCGGCAGGTGGCCGGCGCGTGCCCACTGGGCTTGCGCTTCGAGGTGGATCTGCGCCAGCAGCGGCCCCCGCACCTGCACCGCGAAATCCCAGCGCGGCGCCGGCAGCGGACGGTGCGGCTCGTAGTCGCACAACATGTCGTCGTTGATGTTGATGCCGCCGATAAAGGCGACCGTGCGGTCGACCACCGTGATCTTGCGATGGGTGCGCGTGACGCCGCGCTTGAACCAGGGATTGAAGACGCGGTAATGCACGCCGGCGGCGGCAAAGGCTTCGGCACGGCGGCAGCAGACGCGGTGGCCGGTGCCGAACCAGTCGACCAGCACCCGCACCTTGACCCCGCGCCTGGCAGCGCGAATCAGGGCGTCCTCGATGCCGCGCGCGACGTCGTCCTCGGCAAAGATATAGGTCTCGAACAGGATGTCGTGCTGGGCGGCGTCGATGGCCGCGATCATCGCCGGAAACAGCTGGAGGCCGGTTTCGAGCAGGGTGATGTCGTTGTTCGCTACATAGCTGACCGGGCGCATAGGCTAGGTCAGCTGGAGTTCCGCGACGATCGGTGCGTGATCCGAGAGTTTGGCCCAGATCGGGCCGGCCATGACTTGCGCGTTATCGACCTTGAAGCCGCGCACGTAGATGCGGTCGAGGCGGAACCAGGGCAGCGCGGCCGGGAAGGTGCGCGCCGGCGCCAGGCGCGGCTGGCGCCCTGCCCAGCTGCGCACCATGTCGCCCAGGGCGGATTTGGGGCCGAGTTCGTCGAAGACCTCGGCCACGCCGAGGGCATTCCTCAGGCGGTCGCTCAGGGTATTGCGCCAGTCGTTGAAGTCGCCGGCAATGATCACCGGTTCGCCGTTCGAGGATTGCTGCACCGCCTCGATCAGCTGGACCGTCTGGCGCCCGCGCCCGCCTTCGAACAAGCCCAGGTGCACCACGTAGCAATGGATGCGCCCGGCCGGCGTTTCGAGCACGCAGTGCAGGATGCCGCGCTGCTCGTAGGCATGGTCGGATACGTCGTGGTTATGGCTGTTTTCAATAGGGAAACAGCTGAGCAACGCATTGCCATGGTGGCCATGGTCATAGACCGCATTCATGCCGTAAGCGGAATGGTGGGAATCGCCGGCAAAGTATTCGTACTGCGCCGTTTCCGGCCAGACACGGTGTTCGCGCTTGTGATTGGCGTAGCGCGCCAGATTACGATCGTGCCTGCCCTGCACTTCTTGCAGGAAGACGATATCGGCGTGGAATTCAGCGATGGCTTTCTTCAGTGCCAATACCCGAGGGGTACTACGCAGCGAGGAAACACCCTTATGAATATTATAGGTAGCGACACGAATCTTCATGGGAACATTCTACCCCCATCAGTCCGTGACATTTTGGAACGACTTCCAATCGTGCGGCCTGGCCGCGGTGATGCAAAACTTGGTGATTACAGGTGCGGGGTGAGCAAGAACTGCACCCCGCGATGCGATCAATCGAACACGGGAGCGGCTTCCCAGTTGGCGCGCAATGCGGCATTCCGGGGTGCTGCCAGGTTGTCCGCCTCGTCCAGAGGAACGGCAATCAGGCGCGGGCCGCTGAGGCGCAAGCCACATTCGAGGTCGATATAAAAGCATTCATCGTCCACGCTCAGGGCTTTCACCTTTTCCTCGTGCTTCGGTTGGAATTGATCCATTCTTTCCTCCAGAATCCGTTGGTTGGACTGTGTTGCAATTATTAAATTTCGCTGGATGCGAATTGCTGACAATATTCGACCGATTTCTGATTGTCAACCGCAGATTCTATTGTGCGCTACCTCACATATCGAATTTCCTATAGGCATTTTTCCTATGGGAATTAATTTCATTAAGTTAATAGCAAAGTTTCTTTCAGATCATTTTTTGACGCAACATGCATATTACGAGGGCGATGACACAATTTGCGTTCACGTTTGGCGACGACGAACGAACTTTCGCACAGTAACTTTTACCGAGAGTTAAACAATGGAATTGAAGAGTTCTGGGTAGCAAAAAAAATCAGTGGTTCAGGCAATTTTCGCGGAGAATCGGTGTTGTATTGACGCTTTGTGAAATAAATTTCTTGACTTGTTTTACAACTAGTGCCGGAAATGCAAGCTGCAAAAAAGGAAGCGACAACGGCTTTCCTTGCGGCGAGCGGTTGCCGGCGATGCGGAAAGATGCGGCCGCTTATGGCCTCGATTATTCGCTCAGGGATGCGTTCGGTGATGTGCTCGATCAGCACCGAGCACGCAGTCGAGCAGATGGCGTTCGAGTGCGGCAAAAGGCGCACTGCCGCGTTCGCGCGGACGCGGCAAGCTCACCGGCACGTCGTGCGCAATGCGGCCGCCATCGATCACCAGCACGCGGTCGGCCAGCGCCAGCGCTTCCTGCACATCGTGGGTGACCAGCACAGCCGTGAAGCCCTGGCGCAGCCACAGGGTTTCGATCAGGCCTTGCATCTCGATGCGCGTCAGTGCATCGAGGGCGCCAAGCGGTTCGTCGAGCAGGAGCAATTGCGGCGCATGCACCAGGGCGCGCGCCAGGGCCACGCGCTGGCGCTGGCCACCCGACAGCACAGCCGGCCACTCGCGGGCGCGCTCGGCCAGGCCGACGGTGGCCAGTGCTTCCCGCGCCCGTCCGGCGCCGTCCTTCAGGCCCAGCGCCACATTGTCGAGCACGCTCTTCCAGGGCAGCAGACGCGCTTCCTGGAACATCAGCCGGGTGCCACCCTCGCCCTTCCCCCCATTCTTATCGGCATCGACGACGAGGCTGCCATCGTCGAGTTGCTCGAGTCCGGCGAGCAGGCGCAGCAGTGTGCTCTTGCCGCAACCGCTGCGGCCGATCACGGCCACCGCTTCGCCAGGCGCGATGTGCAGGTCGATGTCGTCCAGCACGGTGCGCTCGCCGTAACGCTTCGTCAGCGCGCGTGCATGGACCTCGGCGCCGCGTCCGCCGGATGCGGCCGTGGAGCCGACGCGGCGGGTTTCTTCTCGGGTAATCTGCATAAGGCCTCGTTAGCGGTAAGCCGGATTCCAGCGCAGGAAGCTGCGTTCCAGTGCGCGCGCCGCCAGGTCGGCCAGCTTGCCGAGCAACGCATACAGCAGGATGCCGACCAGCACCACATCGGTTTGCAGGAATTCGCGGGCGTTCATCGTCATGTAGCCGATGCCGGACTGCGCCGAAATCGTCTCGGCCACGATCAACAGCACCCAGACCAGGCCCAGCGAAAAGCGCACACCGACCAGGATCGAGGGCAAGGCCGCCGGCAGGATCACGTCGCGGTGCAAAGCCCAGCCGGATAAGCCATAGCTGCGCGCCATCTCGATCAGCCCCTGGTCGGCCGAGCGGATGCCGTGGAAGGTGTTCAGGTAGACCGGAAAGAACACGCCCACCGCCAGCAGGAACAGCTTCGCGGTCTCGTCGATGCCGAACCAGAGGATCACCAGCGGTATCAAGGCCAGTGCCGGGATGTTCCGGATCATCTGCAGCGTCGTGTCGAGCAGGGTCTCGGCGCGGCGCGAACTGCCGTTCAGGAGCCCCAGCAGCAGTCCAAGGCCGGCGCCGATGCCGAAGCCCATCGCCGCGCGCCACAGGCTGGTACGCAGGTGCGACCACAGCTCGCCGGATTCGGCCAGCGACCAGAAGGCGGTCAGCACTTGCCAGGGTTCGGGTAGGATGCGGCTCGAGAGCCAGCCGGTATGGGCGGCGACTTGCCAGAGCGCGACCAGGGTGACCGGCAAGGCCCAGGGCGCCAATGCCGCCAGGACTGGACGGCGCCGGCCGGCAGAGGCGCGCTTTTCCGCTTTGCCGGACGAGCCTGTGGCGACACCGGACGCCGCGGCGCTTGCACCCGCCTTGCGTGGCGCCGCAGGGGGCCGCGCCGGTTCCGCGCTGCCGCTGTCGGCCGCGCCCGCCGTACTCGCCCGCAGCACCCGCAGTACCTGAGAGGACGCCATCATGCAGCCTTTTTCGGCACGATATCGCTGGCCATCATCTCGCCAAAGGGTCCGGTCAGCGACTGCTCGCCGCCTTCTTTCCCCTTGCCGAGCAGCGGGAACACCAATTCGGCGAAGCGGTAGGATTCTTCCAGGTGCGGATAGCCCGACAGGATGAAGGTCTCGATGCCCAGGTCCTGGTACTCGCGCATGCGCGCCGCCACCGTTTCCGGGTCGCCTACCAGCGCGGTGCCGGCGCCGCCGCGCACCAGTCCGACGCCGGCCCACAAATTCGGCGAGACTTCCAATTTATCGCGCCGGCCGCCGTGCAGGGCCGCCATGCGCTGCTGGCCGACCGAATCCATCTTGGCGAATGCCGCCTGCGCCTTGGCGATGATGTCGTCGTCCAGGTGGCTGATCAGTTCATCGGCGGCGCGCCAGGCTTCCTCGTTCGTCTCGCGCACGATCACGTGCAGGCGGATGCCGAACTTCACGGTGCGGCCACGCCTGGCGGCGCGCGCGCGGATGTCGGCCAGCTTCTCGGCCACCGCCGCCGGCGGTTCGCCCCAGGTGAGGTACACGTCCATCTGCTCGGCCGCCAGCTCGTGCGCCGGCTCCGACGAGCCGCCGAAGTACAGCGGCGGATGCGGTTTCTGGACCGGCGGATACAGGGTCTTGGCGCCCTTCACCTGGATATGCTTGCCCTCGAAATCGTAGCCGGCCGCCCCGCCCTCGCCGGCCAGGCTGGCGCGCCAGACGCGGATGAATTCGTCCGAGATTTCGTAGCGCTTGGCGTGGTCGGCGAACAGGCCGTCGGCTTCGAGTTCGCCCTGGTCGCCGCCGGTGACGACGTTGATGAGCAAGCGGCCGTTCGACAGGCGGTCGAAGGTGGCGGCCTGGCGCACGGCCAGGCCCGGCGTCGACAGGCCGGGACGGATCGCGACCAGGAATTTCAGGCGCTTGGTGGCGCCGATCAGCGAGGCCGCCGAAATCCACGGGTCTTCGCAGGAGCGGCCGGTCGGCAGCAGTACGCCTTCGTAGCCGAGGGTGTCGGCGGCGACGGCGATCTGGCGCAGGTAATCGGCATCGACCGTGCGCGCGCCTTTCGTCGTGCCGAGGTAGCGGCTGTCGCCGTGGGTGGGGAGGAACCAGAAGACGTTCGGAGAGGTGGACATGGTGTTTCCTTAGATTGAAGAGACCAGCGCGTCTTTCACGACGATTGGTTTCGGAATCAGTTTCAGGGCGTGGAAGGCATCGGCGATGCGCTGCTGTTCGCGTACCACCTCCGCCGACATCGGCTTCACGCCGTAGGCATAGCGGCTGGCGGCCAGGTCGACCACGTTCTTCGGCAGGCCGGTCTGGGCCGTGAGAATGGTCGACACCTCGCCGGGATTGGCCTTGTCCCACTCGTCGACCTTGGCGATTTCCTCGATCAGGATGCGGTTCAGATCGGCGTGCTTTTCGGCGAAGCCGCGCGCGGCCAGATAAAACTGGTGGTTCGACACCAGGTTGCGGCCATCGGCCAGCACGCGCGCACCCAACTGCTGTTCGGCGGCGGCCAGGAAAGGGTCCCAGATCACCCAGGCGTCGACGCTGCCGCGCTCGAAGGCGGCGCGCGCATCGGCCGGCGGCAGATAGATCGGCTGGATCGCGCTGTAGGGGATGCCTGCCTTTTCCAGCGCCTTCACCAGCAGGAAGTGCACGTTCGAGCCCTTGTTCAAGGCGATCTTCTTGCCGCGCAGCTCGGCCAGCGTGCGCAGGCTGGACGTCTTCGGCACCACGATGGCTTCGCTGCCCGGCGAGGCCGGTTCGTGGCCAACGTACACCAGGCGCGCACCGGCGGCCTGGGCAAAGATCGGCGGCGCCTCGCCCACGGTGCCGAAATCGATGCTGCCGACATTCAGGCCTTCCAGCAGCACGGGACCGGCCGGGAACTCGGTCCATTTCACGGCAATCTTTTGCGGAGCCAAACGCGCCTCGAAAGTGCCGCGCCCTTTCAGCAGGGTCAGGGTGCCGTACTTCTGGTAGCCGATACGGATTTCCTTCGGCGCCTGGGCGATGGCAGGCAGGTGCAGGCCGGCAGCAATGCCGGTGGCCCCGGCGGCGAGCAGGCCGAGGGCGCGGCGGCGCGCGGGCCGCAGGGTAGAGTCAGGATGCATGGGAGCTTTCCAGGATAAGAATCAAGCGGGAACGGCGTGCAGGTCCTTGGCGGCGGGTTCGCTGGCCGGACGCGGCACCACCAGGCGCAGTTCCGAGGCCAGTTGCTCAACGCCTTGCGCCACGCGCACCGCGATTGGCGCGGCCAGGCTCAAGCTGCCATCCAGCCCGCGGCCCAGCTGGTCGGAGGTGGCGTAGATGCTGGGCAGGATGAAGCGCGCCGCCATCGAGGCCAGCACCGGGCGCAGCGCGTAATCGAGCGCCAGCATGTGCGACTGGCTGCCGCCGGTGGCCAGCGGCAGCACCAGTTTGCCGGCCAGGCCGTCCTGGGGCAGCAGGTCGAGGAAGGCTTTCAGCAAGCCGCTGTAGGCCGCCTTGTAGACCGGCGTGGCCACGACCACGGCGTCGGCCTGGCGCACCTGTGCCAGGGCACGCGCAATCGAAGGCTCGTCGGTGTCGAGCGAGAGCAAGGCGGTGGCGGACAGGTCGCGCACTTCGATGCGGTGCAGGCGCTGGCCATGCAGGGCCAGGCGCTCGCCGATGTGCTGCAACAGGCGCGAAGACGAAGAGTGCGGCGCGGGGCTGCCGCCAAGCAGGATGACGCTCATGGTGTGTCCATTCATATAAGGATGACCACAGACTAGGGCCACGCGGCTTGCATGAAAACTAATCATTTCGCACATCCTTATGCGCCCGCCGTTTTAAGGTTTTGCGCATATCGATGGCCAAATTTCTTCGTTCACGCGGCCGCAAACCCGGTGCAATACTGGTTGCCACATTCTCATCAAGGCAAGCACGATGTCTTCCACCGTCTCCCCTTTGCGCGCCGCGGAACCCGAATCCGTCGCGCCTTCCTTTCCCAATCCGCTGGCCATCGCCGAGCGCCTGGCCGAGCAGTTCGCCGCTACCGCCGTCGAGCGCGACGGGGCCGGCGGGCATGCGGCGCACGAGCGTGAACTGATCCGCGAGAGCGGCCTGCTGACGCTGTCGATCCCGACCGAATTCGGCGGCCAGGGCGCACGCTGGGAAACCGTGCAGGCCGTGATCCGCACGCTGGCGCGGACCGACAGCGCGCTGGCCCACCTGTTCGGCTTCCATCACCTGCAGCTGGCCGGCATCCGCCTCTACGGCACCCCGGTCCAGCAGCGCAATCTGCTTACCGCCACCGTCGAACAGCGCCTGTTCTGGGGCAATGCCCTGAACCCGCTCGACAAGCGCACCCGCGCCCAGGCCATTCCCGGCGGCTTCATGCTCGATGGGATCAAGAGCTTTTCTTCCGGCTCGGTGGGTTCGGACTGGCTCACGCTCTCGGCCTGGGACGAGGCTGCGAATGCGCCCCTGATCGCGGTGCTGCCGACGGCGCAACCGGGCATCCGCGTGGAAGCCGACTGGGACGCCTTCGGCCAGCGCCAGACCGATAGCGGCAACGTCCACTTCGACAAAGTCTATTTGCCGGCCGCGCTGGTGCTGCAGGCGCCGGGCCAGGCGCCCACCGCGCAGTCGACGCTGCGCTCGCAGGTGGCCCAGCTGATCATGACCAATTTGTACCTCGGCATCGCCATCGGCGCCTTCGAGGCCGCGCGCGACTACACGCTGGAACAGGCGCGGCCCTGGTTCGCGTCCGGCGTGAGCGACGCCAGCCATGACCCGTTCACCCAGCACCGCTATGGCGACTACTGGCTCAAGCTGCGCCCGGCCAACGTGCTGGCCGACGGGGCCGCGCGCCTGCTCGACGCCGCCTTCGACAAGGGCGCGGAGGTCACGGCCCAGGAACGCGGCGAGGTGGCGGTGGCCGTGGCCGAAGCCAAGGTGCTGTCGCACCGCGCCGCCATCGACATTTCCAGCGGCATGTTCGAGCTGCTCGGCGCACGCTCGACCTCAGGCCGCTTCGGCTTCGACCGCTACTGGCGCAACGCCCGCGTGCACACCCTGCACGACCCGATCGACTACAAGCTGCGCGACCTGGGCCGCTATGCGCTCGAAGGCCGCCTGCCCGAGCCGACCGCCTATTCGTGATTTCGCCATGACCACCGTTCCGACTCCCGACACGCCACAGGTGGCGATCCGCCTGGTGGACCTTGCCAAGACCTTCGCCACGCCGAATGGCGGCCGCTTCGAAGCCATCCGCGGCGTCTCGCTCGACATCCTCGATGGCGAGATCTTCGGCATCGTGGGAAAAAGCGGCGCTGGCAAGTCGACGCTGCTGCGCATGATCAACCTGCTCGAACGTCCGGAGCGCGGCAGCGTGACGGTGGCCGGCGAAGAACTCACCCGCCTCGGCAAGCGCGACTTGCGCAAGGCGCGCCAGCACATCGGCATGATCTTCCAGGGTTTTAATTTGCTGCAGAACGCCACCGTGTTCGAGAACGTGGCCTTTCCGCTGCGCCTGCACGACTCCCTGAACGCGCCGCGCCTGAAGGCACGTGTGGCCGAATGCCTGGAACTGGTGGGACTGGCCGACAAGAGCGCCAGCTATCCGGCCCAGCTGTCGGGTGGGCAGAAGCAGCGGGTAGCCATCGCGCGCGCCCTGGCCAGCCACCCGGCGGTGCTGCTGTGCGACGAGCCGACCTCCGCCCTCGACCCGGAAACCACGCGCGCCCTGCTCGACACGCTACGCAGCATCAACACCCAGCTGGGCGTGACGGTCGTCATCGTCAGCCACGAACTGCAGGTGCTGGGCACCCTCTGCGACCGCGTCGCGGTGATCGAACACGGCGTGGTCGCGGAGCAGTTCGCGCTCGCCGACCACAGCGTCCCGCGCCAGACCGCGTTGGGGCGCGAACTTGCCTACTACGGCACCGAGGCGTTTGCCGCCGCTGCCTGGGGAGATGCCCATGCCTGAAGCTATCCTCGCCGTCCTGCCCGAACTCTGGACCGCCTTCCTGCAGACCGCCCTGATGCTCGGCATCGGCGTCACGGCGGCGGTGCTGCTGGGCGGCCCGCTTGGCGTGCTGCTGTTCATGGTGTCCGATGGCCAGGCCCTGCAACACCGGCGCCTGGCGCTGGTGCTGGGCTGGTTCGTGAACACGGTGCGCTCCTTCCCTTTCATCATCCTGATGGTGGCGCTGGTGCCGTTCACGCGGGTGTTGGCCGGCACCTCGATCGGCCCGCTGGCGGCCTCGGTGCCGCTGTCGATCGCGGCCATCCCCTACTTTGCGCGCCTGGTCGAACAGAACCTGCGCGATGTGCCGCGCGGCGTGATCGAGGCGGCGCAGGCCATGGGCGCGTCGGAACTGCAGATCGTCTTGCGCGTGCTGCTGCCCGAAGCGCGCGCCGCCCTGGTGCTCTCGCTGACGGTCCTGTCCATCAGCTTCCTGTCGTATTCGGCGGTGGCCGGCGTGGTGGGTGGCGGCGGCATCGGCGACCTGGCGATCCGCTACGGCTATTACCGATTCGAGACCGACGTGATGATCTTCACGGTGACGATTTTGATCGTGCTCGTGCAGCTGATCCAGCTGACCGGCGCCCGCACCGCGCGTCGCCTCGACAAACGCTGACCTCACTTCTACCAATAAAAGGATTCCCATGCGCTTCCCACGCCGCACCTTGTTTACTGTTGCCCTGAGTCTGCTCGTCGCCGGCGCCGTCCATGCCAAGGACCTGAAGGAACTGGTGATCGGCACCAGCGCCGGCCCCTATGCCGACCAGATCCGCTATGGCATCAAGCCGATCCTGGAAAAGCAGGGTTACAAGATCAAGCTGGTCGAGTTCAACGACTACATCCAGCCCAACTTCGCACTGGCCGAGGGCGCGCTCGACGCCAACGTCTTCCAGCACATCATCTACCTGACCCGCTTCGCCGAGCAGCACAAGCTGCCGCTGTCGGAGCTGATCAAGATCCCGACCGCGCCGATCGCCATCTATAGCCACAAGCACAAGTCGCTGAACGAGGTCAAAGCCGGCACCACCGTGGCGCTGCCGAACGACCCGACCAACCAGGCACGCGCCCTGGTCATGCTGGACCAGATCGGCTGGGTCAAGCTGAAACCCGGCATCGACCCGATCAAGGCCTCCGAGAAGGACATCGCGCAAAACCTGAAAGGAATCAAGCTGCTGCCGCTGGAAGCCGCGCAATTGCCGCGCTCTCTGCAGGACGCCGACTATGCCTTCGTGAACGGGAACTTCGCGCTGGCTTCGGGCCTGAAGCTGAAGGATGCGCTGCGCACAGAGAAGATTTCGCCGAGCTACGCCAACCTGGTGGCGGTGCGCACGGCCGACAAGGATAAACAGTTTGCAAAGGATATCGCCGCCGCCTACCGTTCGCGCGAGTTCCTTGAAGTGACGAACCAGCGGTTCGCCGACTACGCCAAGACCGATTACCAGCTGGCCCTGGAGAAGAGCGCGAAATGAGCGAAGCGAAGCCGCATGCGTTGAAGCCGGTCCGCTTCAACGCTTTCCAGATGAACACCCCGAGCCACCAGTCGCCGGGACTGTGGCGCCATCCGCGCAGCGACAGCGCGGGCTATGCCGGCGCCGGCTACTGGGTCGAGCTGGCGCAGTTGCTGGAAGCGGGTGGCTTCGATGCGATCTTCCTGGCCGACGTGCTGGGCGCCTACGACGTGTATGGCGGCAATCTCGACGCCGCCCTGAAGCACGGCGTGCAGCTGCCGCTGAACGACCCGCTGGCCCTGGTGCCGCTGATCGCCCACGCCACCACGCGGCTGGGCATCGGCGTGACGGCGGCCGTCACCTACGAACATCCGTACACCTTTGCGCGGCGCATGTCGACGCTGGACCACCTGAGCGGCGGGCGGGTCGGCTGGAACATCGTCACCGGCTACCTCGACAGCGCGGCGCGCAACCTGGGCCAGGCGCGCCAGCTCGGCCACGATCAACGCTATGACCTGGCCGACGAGTACCTGGATGTCGTCTACAAGCTGTGGGAACAAAGCTGGGACGAAGACGCCGTGGTGCGCGACCGCGAGCGTGGCGTCTACACCGACCCGGCACGCGTGCACCCGATCAACCACCGCGGCGCATACTACACGGTGCCGGGCATCCACCTGTGCGAACCTTCTCCCCAGCGCACGCCCTTCCTGTACCAGGCCGGCGCCTCGAAGCGCGGGCTGGCATTCGCCGCGCGCCATGCCGAAGCGACGTTCGTGAGCGGGCCGACGAAGGGCATCGTGCAGCGCTCCGTGGAGAGTGCGCGCGCCGCCGTGCAGGCCGCGGGCCGCGACCCCGGCGCCTTGCGCGTGTATGCCCAGGCGCTGGTCGTCGTTGGCGCCACCGACGCCGAAGCCCAGGCGCGCCTGCGCGAGTACGAGGAACACATCGACATCGAAGCCTCGCTGACCCTGCTCTCGGGCTGGACCGGCGTCGACTTCTCGCGCTACAGCCTGGACGACACGATCGACTATATCGACACCGAAGCCGGCCGCTCGGCCCTGGCATCGCTCAGCGTGGCCGATCCCTCGCGCCGCTGGACGGTGCGCGAAGCGGCGCGCTTCATCGGCCTGGGCGGGCGCGGACCGGTGATCGTCGGCGACGCGGCGCACGTGGCCGACCAGCTGATCGCCTGGCTCGACGAGACCGGCATCGACGGCTTCAACCTCGCCTTTGCCTTGCCCTATGAAGACATGCAGGGCGTTGTGGAGCTGGTGGTGCCCGAACTGAAGCGGCGCGGCCGCTATCGCAGCGACAAAGACAGTGCCACGTTACGCGAGCAACTGCTTGGCGCAGGCCCGCGCCTGGCCCTCGACCATCCGGGCCGCCAGGTCCGCATCGAACCACCCACCGACACCGCGCTGCGCTCTGCAGCCTGAACCACGAAAGAAGAACATGCAAAGAAGAAGCCTGCTCCAGCTTGCCGCCAGTGGCCTTGCCCTCTCCGCCCTGCCCCTGGCCAGCCGCGCCGCCAATCTGGAAGAACTGCGCCTGGACTACGCCTACTATTCGCCCACCAGCCTGGTGCTGCGCCACTTCGGCTGGCTGGAAGAAGCCTCCAAGGCGGACGGGACGCGGGTGAAATGGGTACTCAGCGCCGGCAGCAACCGCGCCCTCGAATACCTGAACGCGAACAGCATCGACATCGGTTCCAGCGCAGGCCTGGCTGCCCTGCTGGCGAAAGCCAACGGCACGCCGATCAAGACGCCCTACATCTATTCGCGCCCGGAATGGACGGCGCTGGTGGTGCCGAAGAATTCGCCTATCCGCACGCTGGCCGATTTGAAGGGCAAGAAGGTGGCGGCCACCAAGGGCACCGACCCTTATCTCTTCCTGCTGCGCTCCCTGCAAAGCGTGGGCCTGCGCCGCAACGACATCGAACACGTCGCCCTGCAGCACGCCGATGGGCGCGCGGCGCTGGAACAGGGCCGCGTCGATGCCTGGGCCGGGCTCGACCCGCACATGGCGGCCGCCGAACTCGAAGGCGGCGCGCGCCTGCTGTACCGGAACGTCTCCTTCAATACCTACGGCTTCCTGAACGTACGCGAAGACTTCCTGGCGAAGTATCCGCAGCAGACCGCACGCGTGATCGCGGCGTATGAAAAGGCGCGCCTCTGGACCCGCGCCAATCCGAGCGAAGCGGCGAAAATTCTCGCGACCGAGGCCAAGGTGTCGCTGCCGGTGGCCCTGCTGCAGGTAAAGCTGCGCAGCGACTTCAGTCATCCGCAGCCGTCGAACGAACACTTGAAGGCGCTGCAACTGGCCGCCCCCATCCTGCGCGAGGAATCGCTGGTCAAACCAGGCACCGACCTGAACGCGGCCATCGCCGGCCTGATCGACACCCGCTTTGCGCAGCCGCTGATCGCGCGCACTTGAGCCCATGAAGCCGCACACTATCGACCTGCCCTTGCCGGCCGCCGCGCCGGCGCCGCGCAAGCCCTGGCGCCTGCCGCTTGGCCTGCTGCTGCCCCTGCTGGCCGTGGCAGGGCTGGAGTTCGGCGTGCGCAGCAGCCTGGTACCGGCCAACCTGATGCCGGCGCCGAGCGAAGTTGCCACCACCCTGGCCTGGCTGGCGCAGAACGGCTTGCCCGGCCACCTGGCCAGCAGCTGCCTGCGCGTGGCGGCCGGCTTCGCCATCGGCGCCAGCCTGGCCCTGGCACTGGGCGCGGCGGTGGCGCTGAACCCGCGCACCGAACGCCTGCTCGACCCGAGCTTCCAGGCCCTGCGCGCAATTCCCTCGCTGGCCTGGGTGCCCCTGCTCCTGCTCTGGTTCGGCATCGACGAAACGCCAAAGCTGATCCTGATTGCCATCGGCGCCTTCTTCCCGGTCTACATGGGCGTGGTGTCGGGCATCCGCGGTGTCGACCGCAAGCTGCTCGAAGTCGGACAGTTGTACCGGCTGTCGCCGCTGGCATTGGCACGGCGCGTACTGCTGCCGGCGGCGCTGCCGGCCGTGCTGACCGGCCTGCGCAATGGCCTGAGCCTGGCGTGGATGTTCATGGTGGCGGCCGAATTGATCGCGGCCAGCCAGGGCCTGGGCTATCTGCTGTCGGACGGACGCGAATCGAGCCGCGCCGACATCATGCTGGCGGCCATCGTGCTGCTGGCCCTGCTGGGGAAATTCAGCGATACCGCCTTGGGTGCGCTCGAAGCGCGCCTGCTGTCCTGGCGCGACAGCTATGCCGATCGAGGTGCGCGATGACGGCCCTGCTGGAACTTGGCGTCGACGACAAGCGCTATGGCACGCGCACGATCTTGCGCGGTTTTCATTTGCGCCTGGAAGTGGGCGAAGTCGTGAGCCTGATCGGCGCCAGCGGTTGCGGCAAGAGCAGCCTGCTGTCGATTGCCGCCGGTCTCGATGGCCAGTACCGCGGCAACGTGCGCCTGCGTGGCGCGACGATACGCGGCACCCATGCCGAGATCGGCCTGATTTTCCAGGAACCGCGTCTCTTCCCCTGGCTGACGGTGGAACAGAACATCGTTTTCGGTGCGGACGGTGCGCCCGATCCCGGCCGTGTCGCGGCCTTGATGGAAGAAGTCGGGCTGGCCGGCTACGGCAAGTCGCTGCCGAAGCAGCTGTCCGGCGGCCAGGCCCAGCGCGTGGCAATCGCGCGCGGCCTCTACACCCAGCCCCGCGTGCTGCTGCTGGACGAACCGTTTTCGGCGGTGGATGCCTTTACCCGCATGCGCTTGCAGGACTTGCTGGCACGCGTCGCCGAACAGCACCGTTTGAGCGTGCTACTGGTGACGCACGACATCGACGAAGCGCTCTACCTGAGCGACCGCATCGTGCTGATGGACGGCGTGCCCGGCCCGGCGCGTGCCGAGTTCGCAGTCGATCACCCACGGCCGCGCGAACGTGCCGTGCTGGCCACGTCCAAACTGAAACCGGCGATCCTGGACAGCCTGCACGCGGTGCACGCCATCTAGCCGCCGGCCCGAGGCGTGATCAGGCGCCGCGCATCTGCGCCTGCGTGACGTTGCTTCCGGCCGGCACGCTGGTCGTGAGCCACACGTTACCGCCGATGGTCGACCCCGCCCCTACCGTGATGCGCCCGAGGATGGTGGCGCCGGCATAGATGACGACGTCGTCCTCGACGATCGGATGGCGCGGCGCGCCCTTCACTAGCGCCCCGCTTTCGTCGGTCGGGAAGCGGCGCGCACCCAGCGTCACGGCCTGGTACAGGCGCACGTGGCGGCCGATGATGGCCGTCTCTCCGATGACCACACCGGTGCCGTGGTCGATGAAGAAGCTCGGACCGATCTGTGCGGCCGGGTGGATGTCGATGCCGGTGAGCGTGTGCGCGATGTCGGCCGCGAGGCGCGCCAGGAAAGGCACGCCGAGGCGGTGCAGGCAATGCGCCAGGCGGTGATACAGCACGGCGATGGTGCCGGGGTAGCACAGCATGATCTCGGCCACCGAACTGGCGGCCGGGTCGCCGGCCAGCGCCGCCTGCACGTCGGACACCAGCAGCGCGCGGATATCCGGCAGGCTGGCGGCGAAGGTGCGCGTGATGGCGCGCGCCTGCTCGGCCAGCTCGAGTTCGCCCAGTTCGTCGAACTCGGTGCTGAAGCGCAGCGCGCGGCGCACCTGCTCGACCAGGCGGTCCAGCGCCACGTTCAGTGTGTCGCCGACGAAGTAGTCGATGCTCTCGTCGTTCAGGTCCGGGCGGCCGTAATGGGTGGGAAACAGCGCTGCCGAGATGCCTTCGATCACCTGCTTCAGGATTTCGCGCGACGGCAGCTCGCGCACCCGGCCCTGGTGGCGGATGTTATGGGTGTTCTCGCGCGAATTGCGCAGCGCTTCGATGATGGGGCCGAGCTGCCAGTGGTTGGCGCCGGCCGGGGGGAAGTGATTGTCGTTCATGCATCCAGCCTACTCCAACATGGCCGCGGCACGAACGATTTTAATTACACTTCTTTATTCCAGAACAATGTCTTTCCGAGCTCTTGAATGTAGGCAATTTCTCTTCTGCAGCGGTTATCATCGTGCGTTGAAAACGGCTGAGCAGATACGCAGCCTGATGAGAAGCTTACAGATTGAAACCTCTCTTACAGCGAGCATGACACCGTCAGGCCGCTTTTGCTGACACACTATAGGCGTACTTACAGCGCAGACCAATATCACGCTGGCATCGTTCCATCACTGAACCCCTGGAGTAGAAAAATGCGATTCAATCAAAACATCCAACGCATCGCCCTCGTGCTGGCACTGACCGCCGCATCCTCTTCCGCCTTTGCCCAGAGCGCCGAGTACCGCCGCGGCTACGACGACGGCTATGCCGCAGGCCAGCGCGATGCGCGTGACGGCGGCCGCGGCCATGGCCGGGGCGGCCTGGTCATCGAAGAAGCGATCTACGGCGTACGCGGCGCCATGTGCGATGCGCGGCGCGCGGTGCGCCAGGAAGCCGAGCGCAACGGTGGCGTGGTCGTGGCCGGCAACCACCTGTGCGGCGATCCG
>DAMABW010000043.1:0-17372 GCA_031999925.1 Massilia sp.
CCGGCCTGGTGCGCAACCTGGTCACCGACCCGTATTCGGTCAGCTTGAGCACGGATTCGCAGCGCAGCTACATCGCCGACCTCGACGCCGCCAACCTCAAGCCCGCAGGCTGGGACAAGGAACGCGCGCCGCAAACGGTCAAGTCGCCGGTCGACATGGCCGTGTATGAACTGCACGTGCGCGACTTCTCGCGCGACGACGAAACCGTCCCCCAGCCCAAGCGCGGCAAGTACACCGCCTTTGGCGAAGCCAACTCGAACGGCATGCGCCACCTGAAGGCGCTGGCGCAGGCCGGCATGACCGACATCCATCTGCTGCCCGTCTACGACCTCGCCAGCGTCCCGGAAAAGAACTGCGCCCTGCCGCAGCCTACCGGGGCGCCAGACGGCGAGTCCCAGCAGGCATTGATCCGCAAGACCGCCCATACCGACTGCTACAACTGGGGCTACGACCCCTGGCACTACAACGCGCCGGAAGGCAGCTACGCCAGCGACCCGGCGGACGGCGCCCGTCGCATCGTCGAATTCCGCGAGATGGTGATGAACCTGCACCGCGCCGGCCTGCGCGTGGGCCTGGACGTGGTCTACAACCACACCTTCGTCGCCGGCCAGGACGCCAAGTCGGTGCTCGACCGCGTCGTTCCCGGCTACTACCACCGCCTGAACGCCACGGGCGGCATCGAACGCTCGACCTGCTGCGACAACACCGCCACCGAAAACCGCATGATGGGGAAACTCATGATCGATTCGGCGGTGCTGTGGGCGAAGCACTACAAGATCGATTCCTTCCGCTTCGACTTGATGGGCCACCAGCCGCGCGCGGCGATGGAGCGCTTGCAAGCCGCGGTGGACAAGGCGACCGGGCGCAGCGTGCAGTTGCTCGGCGAAGGCTGGAACTTCGGCGAAGTCGCGAATGGCGCGCGCTTCGTGCAGGCCTCGCAGCTGTCGCTGAACGGCAGCGGCATCGGCACCTTCAGCGACCGCGCGCGCGACGCCGTGCGCGGTGGCGGCGCCGGCGACTCGGGCGATGCGCTGGTCAGCCGCCAGGGCTGGATCAACGGCCTGGTCTACGACGCGAATGCGAAAGCCGGCACGCGCCCGGCACTCGATCTGCTGCGCGCCGCCGACATGGTGCGCATCGGCCTGGCCGGCACCCTGCGCAGCTACCCGCTCGCTACTTTCGAAGGCAGCACGCGCAAGCTGGAAGACCTCGATTACAGCGGCCAGCCGGCCGGCTACGCCAGCGAGCCCGGCGAGACCGTCAACTACGTCGAGAACCACGACAACCAGACGCTCTGGGACAACAACGCCCTGAAACTGCCGCTGGAGACGAGCAGCGCCGACCGCGCCCGCGTGCAGGTACTGGCGCTGGCGACGACCGCCTTCAGCCAGGGCATCGCCTACTACCACGCCGGCTCGGACATCCTGCGTTCCAAGTCCCTGGACCGCAACAGCTTCAACTCGGGCGACTGGTTCAACCGCCTGGACTGGACTTACCAGACCAACCATTTCGGCACCGGCCTGCCGCCTGCCGACGACAACGCGAAGGACTGGCCGCTGTTCAAGCCGTTGCTGGCGAATGCCGCCCTGCGTGCGCAGCCGCTTGATATCGCCTTTGCGCGCGACGCTTTCCGCGACTTGCTGGCAATCCGCGCCAGCACGACGCTGCTGCGCATGCGCACGGCCGAGGATGTGGCGCAGCGCCTGCGCTTCTTCAACACCGGGCCGCAGCAGGAACCGACCGTGGTCGCGGCCACGATCGACGGCAAGAATTACGCCGGCGCGCGCTTCAACAGCCTGACTTACCTGATCAACGCCGACAAGGTGGCGCACGTGGTCACCGACACCGGCCTGCGCGGCAGGCAGCTGCGCCTGCATCCGGTGCATACGGCCGCCGATGCCGGCGACAAGCGCGCCGCCACCGCGGGCTATGACAGCGTCAACGGGACGTTCAGCATTCCGCCGCGCACCGCGGTCGTCTTCGTCGAAGAATAAGGAAATCGCCGTTCAGGCCTGCGCCAGCAGTGCGAACAGCGCCGCCGGATCGAGCGGCTTGACCAGGTGGTGGTCGAACCCGGCCTCGCGCGTGCGCTGGCGGTCGCTCTCCTGGCCATAGCCGGTGACGGCGATCAGCAGCGCGCGCGCCGTGCCGGGCAGCGCACGCAGGTGCTGCGCCAGTTCGTTGCCGTCCATCTCGGGCAGCCCGATATCGAGCAGGCAGACCTCGGGCAGGTCGAGCTGCGCCCGCGCCAGCGCCTCCCGCGCGCCATACTCGACCGCCACCTGGTGGCCCGAGGCTTCGAGCAGCATCGCCAGCATCGCCGCCGCGTCGACGTTGTCGTCGACCACCAGGATGCGCAGCGCACGCGCCCCGTCCGGCAGATTCGCGCCGTCCGCCGGAGACGGCTTCACCCCTTCCTCGGCGGCCAGGCGCGGCAGGCAGACCGTGAAGGTGCTGCCTTGCCCCAGCCCGCGGCTGTGGCATCCCACCGATCCGCCGTGCAGCCCGACCAGGCTTTTCACCAGCGCCAGCCCCAGGCCCAGGCCGCCGGCGGAGCGGTCCGAAGTGCGCTCGGCCTGCGCGAACAGGTCGAACACGTGGGAAGCCAGGTTGGCATCCATGCCGATACCGTTGTCGCTCACCTCGACCAGTACCTGTCCGGCCTGCACCTCGGTGCGCAGCACGATGCGGCCGCCCTCGCCCGTGTACTTGGCGGCGTTGTTCAGGATATTCGTGAACACCTGCACCAGGCGCTTGCGGTCGCCCAGCACGCGTGTCGTGTCCTGCGCCAGCCGCAGGTCCAACTGGTGGCGCCGCGCCTGCATCAGCGGCGTCACCTGCTCCACCGCTTCGGCGACGATGTCGCGCATGTCCTGCGGCGCGTTATCGAGCTTGACCAGGCCGCGCGTGACGCGCGAGACGTCCAGCAGATCGTCGATCAGATGGGTCATGTGCGCCACCTGGCGCCCGATCACCTGGCTGGTCTGGCGCACCCGCGCGGCGTCGAGCTGGGCGATCTGCAGCAACTGGGCCGCGGCGCCGATCGGCGCCAGGGGATTCCTCAGTTCATGCGCCAGCATCGCCAGGAACTCGTCCTTGCGCCGGTCGGCAAGGCGCAGCTGCTCCTGGACCGCCCTGCGCTCGGTGATGTCGCGGAAGAAGAAGGCAATGCCGCCATCGGGCGAGCGGTGCACGCGGATTTCGCTCCAGGCCTGGGTCTGGTCCGGCAAGGTATGGGCCAGTTCGATGATCTCGCTCTTGCCGGTTTCCATGACCCTCTGGTAGACCGCCTCGGTCTCGGTGTCCTTCAGTTCGGGGAACACCTCCCAGTGGTTGCGCCCGACGATCTCGGCGGCGCTGCGCCCGTTCAGGCGCAGGCCCTCGGCGTTCATGCGCAGGATGGTCCAGTCGCGGTCGACCACCGCGAACCCCTCGCCCATGCTGTCGAAGATGGTCTGGCTCTGGTCGCGCTCGGTGCGCAGCGCCGCCTGCGCCTGGGTGGCGTCGATGGCCGCCCAGGTCCGCTCCGCCACATCGCGCGCCAGCTCCAGCTCCTGCGCCAGCCAGTTACGCGGCGCGCCATCCTGGATGGTCAGTACCACGTGCAGCCGCCCCGCCTTCAGCACCGGCAGCAGCAGGTCGGAGCGGATGCCGATCCGTTCGTAGGCCGCCGTATGCCGCGCCGTGCGCGGGTCCAGCATCACGTCGCTGTTGACCACCGCGCGGCCGGCACGCAAATCGGCAATCATGTCGGGGCCGAAGTCGTCCATGGTCTTGGTCTGCCCGGCCAGGCTGGCAAAGCCCGGCGCGGTCCAGTCGCGGCGGATGAAGATGGTGCCGCGCGCATCGTCGACCTCGGCATACAGCACGCGCGACACGGCCAGCCTGCGACCCAGCAGCGCGCAGGCGGCGGCCGTCACCTCGTCGGAGCTGCCCAGCTGGCGGATGCGGTCGGCCAGCTCGAGCTGGAAGGCCTGGCTCGAGCGGATCGCTTCGAGCTGCTGCACTTTTTCCGACAGCTCCTGGCCAACCTGGTGGGCGCCGGTGACGTCACTGCCCTGCACGAAAATGCCGGTGACGCGCAGGTCCTGGCCCAGGATGGGCTGGAACAGCAGGTCGACGTAACGGTCTTCCAGCTTCTCGCCGCCACCGCGCCGCAGCGCCACTTTCTGCTCGCGCAAAACAACCCGCTGCCCGCTTTCGTAAGCGCCCTCCAGCAGCTCCTTGAAGCCCTGCCCCACCAGTTCCGGCAAGGCCTCGCGCGCCGGCCTGCCGACCAGCGCGCGTCGTCCGACCAGTTCGTAGAAGGCATCGTTGACCATCTCGAACACATTCTCCCGGCCCGACATGACGGCCATGAAGCCGGGGGCCTGGTCGAACAGGATCTGCAACTGGAGACGCTCGGCGTTCAGGATGCGCGTCATGGCTTCGTGCAGCTGCGGACGGCTCATCTGCGGCACGTCGATCAAGGCATGCGCGTCCTGCTTCAGGTGATAGCGCTTGGCGGAAGCATCGGCCTGGAACAGCCCCGTCACGTCGATCGCGTTCTGGGCCACGAACATGACATTGCCGGCGGCATCGCACACCGGGCTGTGCACGGCGCTCCAGTAGCGTTCGTCGAAAACGGTGCCATCAAGCGTCTCTTTCGGCACCGCATAGCGCAGCAGCGCGGTGGTGTGCGGCTTGCGCGTCGCGATGGCAAGCTCGATCGAGGTGCGCACCTCGCCCAGGTTGGTCGAGTCCGGATCGGCGGGATTGGCCGGAAAGGCGTCGAAGATATGCATGCCGACGAGTTCCTGCGCCGTTCTTCCCGTCGCCTGCAGGTAGGCAGGATTCGCCCCGATGAGGATGAAGTCCGTGTCGATCAGCAGGTAGGGGTAGGGCGAGGCCTGGAACAGCGCGGAGAAATCCGGTGAAATGGTCATTTCACAATTCTTACACAAAATCCGCCACATGGCGCAAAGACGGCTGCTACTCCGCGGGTATTTTGGCGTGGGCGGCGCTGTACAATCCATCCTGCATGACCGCCCTTTGCGCTTTGGAGAAAAGCCGATGAAAACGCGTTCCTACCTCGCCGAAGTCAGCCTGAAGCCCTACCCGCCGGCACTGGCGCAGACCTATCCGTTCACGCTGCCCGTGGTGCGTGCACTGGAGCGCCTGCCCATGCATCCGCAGGTGACCTTCTTCGTGGGCGAGAACGGCTCGGGCAAATCGACGCTGCTCGAAGCGATCGCGGTGGCGATGGGGTTCAATGCCGAAGGCGGCAGCCGGGGCTTTCGTTTCGCCACGCGCGAATCGCACTCGGCGCTGCACGAACACCTGCGACTGGTGCGCGGCCTGACGCCGCCGCGCGATGGTTACTTTTTGCGTGCCGAGAGCTTCTTCAACGTCAGCACCGAGATCGAAAACCTCGGCATCGCCGACTACTACGGCGGCAAGCCGCTGCACGAACAATCCCACGGCGAAGCCTTTCTCTCGCTGTTCATGGAACGCTTTCGCGGCAAGAGCTTCTTCGTCCTCGACGAACCCGAAGCCGCCCTGTCGCCGCAGCGCCAGCTCGCCATGCTGAGCCGGCTGCACGACCTGGTGCGCGACGGCAGCCAGTTCCTGATCGCGACCCATTCGCCGATCCTGATGGCCTATCCGGATGCGCTGATCTACGAATGCGATGCGCACGGCATCCGCCAGGTGGCCTACGAAGACACCGAACACTACCGCGTGATGCACGACTTCATCGCCAACCCGCAGCGCATGCTGAAGGTGCTGCTGGCGGAATGACGCCCGCGTGTCATCGCGCGGCTTGTCCGAGCGCGCTGGCGATTGCCTGGGCCAGCGCCGCCAGCGTGTAGGGTTTGCGCAGGAACTGGACATGCACCGTCTCCAGCCTGCCCGGGTCGACCAGGTAGCCGCTGGCCAGCACCACCGGCAGGCGGGGATGGCGGCTGGCGAGCCAGTTCACGAGACCGATACCATCCATACTACCCGGCATCATCACATCCGACAGGACCAGGTCGATCGCGCTGAAGTCGGCCTCGATGGCGGCGTCGGCACTGTCGACCAGCACGACCCTGGCGTCGAGCGCGGACAGCAGCGACGAGATGGTTTCCGCCACCACCGGGTCATCCTCGACGCACAGGATGCGCGTGCCTGCCAGCGCCTGCGTGGCGACATCGGACACGTCGGCCGCGGCAGCCTGGCTCGTCTGGGCCTTGCCGGCGCCGCGCGGCAGCAGGATGCCCACTGTCGTGCCGCGCCGTTCGCGCCGGATGAAGGCCAGGCCATGGCTCTGGCTGGCGAAGCCATGGACCTGGGACAGGCCCAGGCCCGTCCCCTTGCCGACCGACTTGGTCGTGAAGAAGGGTTCGAAGGCCTGGCGCGCGGTCGCTTCGGACATGCCTTCTCCATCGTCGGTCAGGGTAATGCAAACGTAGTCGCCGGCCAGGTCCTCGCCTTCCGGCCACGCCGGGTCGGGTAAAGAAATGTTCCGGGCCGCCAGCACCAGCCTGCCGCCGGCGGGCATTGCGTCGCGTGCATTGCCGGCGATGTTCAGCAGGGCCGCGTCGAGCTGGGCGGGATCGACCGATACCGGCCACAGGGCCTGCTTGATGCGCACGTCCAGACCGATATCCGGCCCGGCCGCCGCGCCCAGCATCTCGGCCGCAGCATGCAGGTACAGCGACAAATCCAGGATCACGTTGTTCAGCGGCTGGCGCCGCGCATAGGCGAGCAGCTGCTGGGTCAGCGCCGCGCCGTGTCCCGCCGCGCGCCGGATGCTGTCGAGCGCCCGCCCGGTACGCTCGTTGGCCTCCTTCGCAAGCAGCATGCGCAGCAGGGTCTCCGAGCCCGAGATCACCTGCAGGATGTTGTTGAAGTCGTGGGCCACGCCGCCTGTCAGGCGCCCCAGCGACTCCAGCCGGCGCGCCTCGGCCAGCGCGCGCTCGACGCGGCGGCGCTCGCCGATCTCGCGCTCGAGCGAAACAGTGCGTTCTTCCACGGCGGCTTCGAGCGTACTCGCATGCCGCTCGAGCGCCTGCCATTGCGCGCGCACCGCGAACTGCAGCCGGCGCGTGCGCAGGGCCGAACGGATCGACATCAACAGCACTTCGCGCGAGGTCGGCCGTTCGAGCAGGGTAACATTGCCGATGCGCGCCAGGCGTGCGAAGCGCTGGCTATCGACCTTCGCCAGGTCGGGTCCGGCCAGGGCCAGGAGCGGCAGGTCCGACCATGCCGGCTGGCGCCGCAGGGCGGCGTCGAGGTCGTCCAGCGCGCAGTGCGCCAGCCCTTCTTCGGTGACGATGGCGCACCAGGTCTGTTCGTCCAGGCTGGCGTAGAAGCACGCGGCGTCGGCGCAAGCATGGACAGCCACGCCCTCGGCTTCCAGCATTCCGCGCAGCGCCGCCGCGTCGCCCTCGACCGGCGCGAAGACGACAGCGCTGGCGGCGCCTTCTTCAGGAATCAAAATTCGCCACCCCGATCTCGTCGACGGGCACCGCGATGCGCTCGCCGATCTCGATGCCGGCATCGGTCAGGTACAGTTCGCGCACGTCGTGCTCGTGCCGTCCGTCACGCCGTTTCAGGGCGCAGATCGCCTTGTGGACGACGTTCTCGTGCTCGTAGTAACGCAGCGAGATGATGTTGTCGGTGATGATACTCAGCGCATCCGGCTCCTTCGACGTATCCAGCCGTGCCGAATGCGCGCCGATGATAATCGACGTCACGTTCATATTGCTCAGGTAGGAAAACAGTTCGTTCATCTGCAGCAGCAGCGATTTTTCCTCGCGGATGACGTCGAGGTAGGAGTTGATGCAGTCGATGATGACCAGGCGCGCACCGCGGTCTTCGACGATGCGCCGCACCTTCCAGATGAATTCTCCCGGCGAGATGCGCGAGGGATTGATACGCTGCAGGTGGAAGCGGCGCTGCTCGTCGGTCGCGGCATCCTGGTGCATGTGCTCGACCATGCGCGAACGCAGCGTGCTCTCGGATTCGTCGAAGCTGAAGTAGCCGACGTGGCAGCCGCTTTCCACCGCCGCCAGGGCATATTGCAGGGCCACGGTGGACTTGCCCGAGCCGGAAGGGCCGACGATCATGGTGGAACTGCCGGCGCTCAGGGCCCCGCCGACGAGCCGGTCGAGACTCTCGACATTGCTGGACATATCGCGGACGTCGTCATCGCGCCGGTGCTCCTGCGCGATCAGGCTGGGAAAGACCAGGATCTCGTTTTTCTGGATTGCGTAATCGTGCCAGCCGCTCTGGAAGTCGCCGCCGCGCAGTTTGACCACGCGCAGCCGGCGCCGCGCCGCGCCGAAGCTGCGCTCCAGCTGTTCCAGCGTCACCACGCCGTGCACCGCGCTTTGCAGTTCGTACTCGCGGCCGTCGGCCGTCAGGTCGTCGAGCAGCACGACAGTGGCATCGAAGCGCGCCAGGCGCTGGCGCAGGTCGATGATCTGGCGCCGGTAGTGCGGGCTGTCGCGCGCCAGCAGGCGCACCTCGACCATCGAGTCGATGACCACGCGCTCGGCCCCGCTCTTGGCAATCTGGTCGGCGATCCGGCCTACCAGGGCCGACAGTTCGGTATCGGTCGGCAGCAGGATCGTCTGCGCCGAGGCGGTCTCCGGCGGCAGGGGCATGATTTCCTCGACCGCGATCCCGTCCAAAGACCAGCCGTGGCTGCGTGCGGTGGCCAGCAGTTCTTCGCGGCTTTCGGACAGGGTCAGGTAGAGGCAGCGCTGGCCGGTCGACGCGCCGTGGATCAGGTAGCGCAGGCCGAGCGTGGTCTTGCCGGTACCGGGCCGGCCTTCGATCAAGTGCACGCGCTGGCGGATCAAGCCACCGCGCAGGACAGCATCCAGCTCCGGGATGCCGGTCGGGATTCGTTCAATATCGAGATGCATGGCTGCCTTCAGAAAAATGCCGCAGCGCGGAATTCACACTGTCTTGACATTCTAGACCATGCAGATCACATATTATTTTTATCGCAACAATGGCGTGCGGCAACTTTCTGGAGCAGACACTGCCGGCGTCAACGCAGGCGGATCTCCGCCACCATCTCGTGGTTGCAGTCGATTCCGATCTCCACGAAGCCGAAGCTTTGATAAAAGGCGCCGGCCCGCTCGTTGTGCGGGTGGTAGCAGATATTGATGAGCCGGACGTCGGGCCGGGCCTTGATCTCTTCGAGCAGCAGTGCCATCGCGCGCCGCCCGATCCCCTGCGACTGCAGCGGATAGTCGACCATGAAGCGGTAGATGCCATAGCAGCCGGGCCGGCCGTCGTCCTCGCGGTTGTACAGCGCGAAGCCGACCGGGCGCTCGTCCTGGTAGATCGCGCGCGGCACGAACACGTCGTAGAACTTCGCCTGCGCGATCGAATACGCATTGGAGTGCAACAGGTCGCGCTGGTGCGCGGGCAGCTCCATGTCCATCAGCGCCTCGAAGTTGTCTTCGGTGACGTCGCGCAGGGTGACCGTCATGCTCACACGTCCAGGTGCGAAATGAGCAGCTTGCGCTTCTCGATATCCCCGTCCTCGCCGGCCGACGCGCCCAGCGAAATCCCGACCGCCATGATGTCGATGAGGAGCAGTTGCAGGATGCGCGAGATCATCGACAGGAAGGTGGTGCTGTCCTCGGTGTGGTCGACCGCCAGGCAGACGTTCGCCTTTTTCGCCAGCGCCGACTTGCTGCTGGTGATGGCGATCACGCTGGCGCCGGCGGCTCGTGCAGCGTCGACCGCCGCCAGCAATTCGGGCGCCTGGCCCGCCGTGGAAATGGCCACCACCACGTCGCCCGGCTGCAGCAGTTCGGCCGCCAGCTGGAACAGGTGGGCGTCGCCGTGCGCCGTGGTCGGGATGCGGAAGCGGAAGAATTTGTGCTGGCCATCCAGCGCCACCACGCGCGCATTGCCCATCGCGTAGAACTCGACCTTGTTGGCGCGGCGCAGCAGTTCGATGGCGCGGTCGATCGCGTGCACGTCCAGGCCGTCGCGGAACTTCAGGATCGCCGACACCGTGTTGTCGATCACCTTGGCCGACAGATCGTGGGTGCTGTCGCTCATGCGTACCTGGCTGTGGCGCACCGGGATCGAACCGGTCAGGCTGCCCGCGAACTTCAGCTTGAATTCGGCCAGGCCCTGGAAGCCGAGCGAGCGGCAGAAGCGGATCACGGTCGGCTGGCTCACATCCGCCAGGCGCGCGATCTCGGCGATCGGCTCGGACAGCACCTTGCGCGGATGCTCCAGCACCAGCGCGGCCACGCGCTGCTCGGCCGGCGAGAGTTCGTGCTGCAGGTGCTGCACGCGTTCCATCAGCGTATTCGCGCCGCTGCGCCCGCGCAGGTGTTCCGACAAAATCGTCGACACGCCGCGCAGCGCCGGATTCGGCGTCATGATGACGTAGGTCGGGATCTGCGCCAGGTAATCGGTGAAGCGGCCCTTGGCTTCGAAGCGCGCGCGGAACGGAGAGGTCGCGAACCAGGGCGCGATGCGCGGCACGATGCCGCCGCCGATGAAAATGCCGCCAAAGGCGCCCAGCGTCACCGCCAGGTTGGCGGCCGCGCCGCCCAACATGCCGGCGAAGCATTCCAGCACCTCGAGACAGAGCGTATCGTTGTCCTCGAGCGCGCAGCTGACGATCTCCGCTGCGGTACGGGCCGGGGCCTGCGCCTGCACGCCGTTGCGTTCGGCCAGCGCGCGGTACACCAGCTCCATGCCGGGGCCGGACAGGATGCGCTCGTTCGACACGTGCGGCCATTCGCGCCAGGCGTACTGCAGGATCGCGAACTCGCGCTCGTCGGCCGGGGCGAAGTTCACGTGGCCGCCTTCGCTACCCAAGGTGATGAAGCCGTCGGCGGTCGGGATCACGCCCGATACACCGAGGCCGGTGCCGGCGCCGAGCACGCCCGCCACCGCATGCGGCGCCGGCTTGCCGCCGCCGACCTGCAGCACGTCGTTCGCCTGCAAGCCGGGCAGCGCCATCGCCAGCGCCGTGAAGGCGTTGACGATCAGGAGGGTCGACCAGCCCATCGTCCGGCGCACCTCGTCGGTCGAGAACTGCCAGTCGCGGTTGGTCATGCGCACCAGGTCGCCGCTGATCGGATTGGCCATCGCGAATGCCGCGTGCGCGATGCGCTCGCCGCCATGTTCGTCGAGGTAGGCGTTCAGCAGCGGCACGATGCCGCTGTATTCGTCGCAGCGCAGGACCGCGGTCTGGCGCAGCACGCCGGGCGCCGTCTCGAGCGCAAAGCGGGCATGGGTGGCGCCGATGTCGGCCAGCAGGCGCGGACCATCGGCGTAGGAAGCACGGCTGGATTTGTTGTCGTTGTCTGGTACGGTGCTCATTTGTTTTGCGGCTGGGATACCTCTGGAGCCGCACAGGATAGCATTGTTTGATTGCTACCAGACGAGCATCTTGCGGCGACGCCGCTCACTCCTTCCTCTCACTCTTTCTTGTTGCAGGAATGGGTACTGCCTTCGGCGTTCATCGCCATCAGGCCGGTCAGCGTGCCGGCGCCGTCGTACATCAGGGTGATCGTGCGCTTGTCGGGCGTGCCTACGCCGAGCGCCATGCTGCTCCCGTTGTCGTCGAACGCGATCGACTCGAAGGCAGCGCTCTTCATGTCGAACGTGTCGCTGCCGATCTTGATGACGGTATCGTCGATCTCGACGTCGAGGTCGCGCCGCACCAGGAGATTCTTGGAGTCGAGGCAGCTGACGGTCTGCTTCTTCCCGTTGAAGAATTTGGCCATGGATTGGTGGAGCGGCTGGGCGTTGATCTTGTCGACGCCGGCCACGTCGCTGCACATCAGGCTGACGTCGTCGCGGCTGAGGGTAACGCCGCCCTTGCCGCCTTCTCCGGAATGCATGCTCAGCAGGCCGGCCTTTTCGGGTTCCATGGCAAAGATCGCGGTGGTCGCATACTCGCCCTTGTCGTTGGCGACGCGCATCAGCGTGGTCTTCCTGGCTTCGCGAAAATCGATGTCGAGGCCGCCGGCAGCGACCTTGCCATTGGCCCCGAGCGCGACCGTGGCATCCATCTTGTGCCCATCCGGCATGCGCACGCAGGTGCCGCCGTAGTTGCCGGCCACGAGCGGACCGACGACCGACCAGTAATCCATCTTCGGCGGCGGTGGCGGCGGTGCTTCGTCGGCCGGCGCACTCTCATCCCGCACCTCGCTGGCGGCCTGCGCCTGCGCGTCGTCGCCGGCGGCGTCATCGTCTTTGTTCTTGCTGCAGGCGGACAGCAGCAGCGACAGGGTCAGGGCGGACAGCAAGGCAGTGCGACGGATCATGGAGCCTCCAATGGAAGAGACCCGTACGCTAGCATGCGGATTGAAGTTTTTGCAACTAGCAAGCTTGTGTGGATGTTGCCGCCTACCGGGTCAGCCTGCCGCACCCGCCTCAACGCGGATACGTGAACCCGGTCCGGATATCCATCGGCACCAGCTTGCCGCCCTCGCGCACCATCAGGCGCTGCGGCGGCTCCTCGCCGGCCAGCGCGCGCCAGATCACGGGCAGTCCCTCACCCTTGCGCAGCAGTTCGTCGCAGCGCTCGAACACGTTGTTGCAGCCGGTGGCCTTGATCAGCGCCTGCACGATCGCCACCTTCCACAAGTCGACGCCGCCGGAATTGAACTGGCACACCAGGTAGCCGTCGGCGCCGCCATAGCTGTGCGCCAGCAGGCCCGGCAAGCCGTCCTTTTCGCCATCGACCAGCTGCACCAATGCCTGCGGATCGGCGTCGCGCAGCGCCTGCGCGCGGCGCTCGACGGCGGCCTGCACGCGGCGCTTGATCAGCGCATGATCGATCGGCTCGTCCTCGCGCAGGGTCCAGACGCGGGCGGCGATCTGCGACTTGGCATTGTAGGCGGCGCGCGCCAGGAACTTGCGCGACGAGGATTGCACGATGGCGGTGCTGCCCGGCTTGTTGCGCTCCTGCGGCTTGCCGTCAACTTTCTCGATGGCGGAAACGTAGATCCAGGGGTCGCCGGCAAGGATGGACTTTTCCTTGCCCTGTTTGATGGTGATGATGAGCATGTGCGGCTTTCGTATTCAGGGGCGGGATGATACAGCAAGCCGCCGCCCCTGCCCTCCCCTTACTTCGGCGCGGCCAGGCCCTTCAGCAGCGCTACATGAAAGGCCTGCGGGTCCTGCATCTGCGGCGCGTGGCCCATTTCCGGGAAGGTGACCAGGGTCGCCTTCGGAATCGCCTTGACGGTCTTCTGCGCCAGTTCCGGGTAATTGCCCAGTTTCGGCCGCAGGGCTTCCGGCGCCGCGTCCTTGCCAATGGCGGTGGTGTCCTTCAGGCCGATCAGGAGCAGGGTCGGCATCTTCAGCAGCGGGAACTCGTAGACCACCGGCTGGGTATAGATCATGTCGTACAGCAGGGCCGAATTCCAGGCCACGATTTCCTTGCCCTTGCCGCGGTACATCCCGGCCAGCATCTGGACCCAGGGCTCGTATTCCGGCTTCCAGGTATTCACGTAATAGGTCGACTTTTCGTAGTTGCGGATCTTCTCGGCCGAGGTCTGCAGCTCGCGCTGATACCATTTATCGACGCCGAGCGAGGGCACGCCGAGCGCCTTCCAGTCCTCCAGGCCGATCGGGTTGACCAGCACCAGCTGCTCGGTCAGCTGCGGGAACATCAGGCCATAGCGCGTGGCCAGCATGCCGCCGGTGGAGTGGCCGAGGATGGTGGCGCCCTTTACACCGATCGAGTCCAGCAGCGCGCGCGTGTTTTCGGCCAGTTGCTGGAAGGTGTACTGGTAATGCTGGGGTTTGCTCGACTTGCAGAAGCCGATCTGGTCCGGCACCACCACGCGGTAGCCGGCCCCGCTCAGCGCGTCCATGCTCGCTTTCCAGGTCGCGCCGCAGAAGTTCTTGCCGTGCATGAGGACGACGGTGCGGCCATTCGCCTTGGCTGCGGGCGCAATGTCCATGTAGGCCATGTGCAGCTTCACGCCTTGCGAGGTGAAGTTGAACTGCTTGACCGGGGCCGGGTAGTCGAAGCCTTCGAGTTCCGGACCGTAGGCCGGTTCGCCGGCAGGCGCGGCGGCATGGGCACCGGCGGCAAACAGGGATAGCGCCACGGCGCAGGCAAGATGGGTAGCACGGCGGGCAAAGGCAGGCGTCATGGCGGTCCTCATATGGTCGAATAGGCAAAGTCTAGTCGAGATTCCGGATGCGCGTGTTCCGCCCCGCTACCGTGCCGCCCCTGTCATCCGGCCGTCACATGCGCCGATTACCATGACCGGTCGCCCACTTTTGCCATCGTCCCATGCCCGCATCGACCTCCTTCGCCAAACACCTGCTGGCCTTTTCCCTGCTTGCAGCAGCGACCGTTCATGCCGCGCCCGCCGCTGCCGATAAGCCGGCGCCGAAACTGGTGCTGGTGCTGGTCGTCGATGGCTTGCCGGCCGAGCAGGTGCAGCGCTACCGCGGCCAGTTCGGCCAGGGCGGCTTGCGGCGCCTGCTGGACGAAGGCGCCACCTTCAGCAACGCGCACCAGGCCCACGGCGTGACGGTGACGGCGGTCGGCCATGCCAGCATCCTGTCCGGCGCCTATCCCTACCAGCACGGCGTGATCGGGAATAACTGGATCGACCCAACATCGAAAAATTCGGTCTACTGCACCGAAGACGCGCGCTACGCCTACCTCGGCGAGGAGACCAAAACCGGCGACGGCACCTCGCCGATGCGCCTGCGCGTCGACACCCTGGGAGACGGGTTGCGCTACGCCAGCGGCAACCGCGCCAAGGTGATTGCCGTGTCGGGCAAGGACCGCGGCGCCATCCTGCTGGCCGGGAAGACCGGCACCGCCTACATGTACATGGACAAGAGCGGCAACTTCGCTTCCAGCAGCTACTACATGGCGGCGCATCCGCAATGGGTGCAGCAGTACCAGGCCGCGCGTCCGCAGGACCGCTACTACGGCAAGACCTGGAAGCCGCTGCTGGCCGACAGCGCCTATGCCAGCGATGCGCCGGACGAACTGTACCCGGCCACGCCAAGTTCGCCGAACCGTTTTCCGTTTTCCTTCTACAGCGACAGCGGGAGCCTGGATGCCGACTACTACAACCGCCTGAAGACCAGTCCCTTCCTCGATGAACTGACCCTGGAATTCGCGCGCGCCGCGGTCGAGGGCGAGCGCCTGGGCGGCACCGCGGGTGTGACCGACCTGCTCGGCGTCAGCCTGTCGGCGCACGACTACATCAACCACACCTACGGCCCGGAAAGCAAGATGTCGCACGACCACCTGCAGCGCCTGGACCGCATGCTGGCCGACTTCTTCACTTACCTCGACCGCAAGCTCGGCGCCGGCAACGTGCTGGTGGTGCTCACCGCCGACCATGGGTTCCCGAACACGCCGGAATTCGTGAAAGCGGCCAAGGGCGACGCCGGCCGCGTGAATGCGGGCGCACTGGTGGCGTCGCTGAACGTGGCGCTGGCCGCGAAGTACGGTGCCGAAAAACTGGTGATCGCCCAGTCGGCGCCGAACTTCCACCTCGACTACGCTGCCATTGACAAGCTGGGCGTGGCACGCGCCGAGGTCGAGAACACGGCGGCGGCCTTCCTGCGCGCCCAGGAAGGCGTGGCCGAGGTCTACACGCGCAGCCAGTTCGACGCCGATGCCCTCGGCGCCACGCGCATGGGCCTGCTAATGCGCCGCACCTGGAACCGCGAGCTGTCGGGCGACCTGGTGGTGGTGAACAAACCGAACTGGTACTTCAGCAGCGGCAGCACCGGCACCTCGCATGGCTCGCCGTATGCCTACGACACGAATGTGCCGCTGGTGCTCAGCGGCCGCAAATGGATCAAGCCGGGCTATTACGGCCAGTATGCGGAAACCGTGGACATCGCGCCGACGCTGGCGAACCTGCTGCGTTTGCGTCCGCCCGCGGGTAGCGAAGGGCGGGTGCTGGTCGAAGCCTTGCAGACGCCGTGAGGTGCCGGCAGCAAGGGGGCGCCCGAAAGTGTGGCTCCTCCTAGAGCGGACGGTGTCCAGCCAGTCGTTCAACTCGGGAATACGTCAAGTGGATACAGCTGAAGCGGGCCAAAAAGCGTGACTGGCCTCACTGATCGGCAACAGTCCATAAAAACTGAATGTCATGGCGCCTTTGCTGTGTCCACGTCGAATCGTTGTTGAGCGGTGTGGAGAGCGGCGGCTATCGCTTCCGATTCGGGTTTCATCATCGTCCCTTCAAGCATCCGGAATTGAAGCTGTCCGTTAACGACTTCCAGGACGCCAACCCGCCCTTGCGCAACGATGGAAAGAACATAACCTGCAAGCGCATATTTGTAGTCGTTTGTCGAAAGTGCGAGTGCGTTCCTGCCACACTGTATCCACACAACGCCTTGCGGCGTGCCTGCAGGTAAAACAAAGGGTTGCTCTGCAGGCAGTTGCGACACGGACAGAGCAGACATTACCTTGAATTCAATGTGTCCTTCCTGGCTTTTATAGACAACGCCGCATCGCTCTTCTGCCGCACCGATACCTGGCAAGAGCAGGCACAAGGCCATGACGATTCTGGATATGTTCAAGATTTCCCCATTTGCGTGAGCGCAGTGGCCGTTTCGAAGAAAGTTGCACGCGGCATGCGGACGTATGCGCACTACGTTCACTCAACCATGCGCTCCCGCATCACGGACGCTGGCCACTATTCCACATTTCAAACTTGCCTTATTTCGGCGTCCATTCTAATGCGACCGGGGCTGCGCATCTTGTAATTGCACTTCTGCCCGTCTCGATAATGGTCAGCACATCTTGAACCGCTATCTCAAGTTCATCCTGGTTGCAAAAATACTCGGCAAGCTCACCGACGACCACGTATGAGGAACAGTTAAAGCCATCTTCGATATCGTTGAACCAAATTACCCTGTTGCCGATGATGGCCACAACCCAAAAGCCCCCGCCAACTGTGCCATAGGTTTGTTCCGCCCATTTTTGAGGCGGGATTTTGATGGTCTCCCACAAATGGGAGATCCGGGGACTCATCCGGCCTTCAGCACCAATGATCCTGTCCCGCAAGTCCGCTTCTGAAATTGGTTCCCAATCCATGGTTTCTCCAATGACTGTGCCTGGCCGATAGCCCTTGGCCGCTGTGGCAAGACTCTATGAGCGCATCATCGGAAGCGCCTTGTGCAAAGTTGTCTCGTTTGGAGTGTAAAAGCTGTCGCGTCCTGTCTTTTCCTGGCTCGTTTCAAAACGAGACAAAACAAGGCAGGAAATGACAGGAAGCACGGGTCAAACGAGACACGATTGTAGAAGGCACGCCAGAGGGGTGTACCCTCCCCCTCTTGCTGCTTGAGTTGACCCGAAACAATTGCCCCCGGCCCTTAGCCGCGGCCCAACCCGCTCCTTGCCAAACCGCCTTTCGCTCGCA
>DAMABW010000044.1:0-17242 GCA_031999925.1 Massilia sp.
GGTCAGGAACAGCTTGGCCGATTCGATCTCGGTGCCTGGTACGTCGCCGATCTTCAGGGTAGCGTTGTACGGATCGTTGGTCGTCAGGTAGGCCGGCAGGTAGGTTGCCTGGGCTGCAGAGGTGATGCCAAGGGCGAGGGCGGCGGTAGCGATGATCTTGTTCAGCATGGTCGTAGGTTCTCGTCTGGTTGAATTCGGGTTGGAAACACTTTGCTTTCATAGAAAGCAATTAGTGTGCCTGAAAAGAAATATTCATTTCTTTCAAGAACTTAACTGAGCGGGATCAATACAGCCGAGCTTGACTGTAAGATTTTTCGACAAAGAAATGGGGAAAGCGACGCCTGAATCGATGACTGCCGGATCGTGTTGGCACCGATCTTCGGTTAACGTTAAGCTTTTGCTATGGAAATCGCGTTTTACTAGCAGATCGATGCCGCCTGCGCGTACTACTCGCACGGTGTTTGATCTGGATTAACGGCCACTCGCGCCCGGACCAGATTGCTCGTATGATGGTCCTTGTGCGCTCACGACAAGGTAGAAACCATGCGCCCCATCGTCATTGTTCCAGCATGCACGCGTGACTTCGGCGAACACCCGTACCACGCAGCCCAGCACAAGTATTGCGACGCCGTCGTCCTGGGAGCCGATTGCGCTCCCATGATCCTGCCTTCGCTCGGGCCGGCGCTCGACCTGGAGACCATGCTGCAACTGTGCGACGGGATCATGCTCACCGGTTCGGCGTCGAATGTGCATCCCAGCTATTACTCGGAAGATTTGCTCGACCCCTCGCTGCCGCAAGACCCGGCGCGCGACGAAACCACGCTGCCGCTGATCCGCGCGGCCGTCGGCCGGGGCATTCCGATCATCGCGATCTGCCGCGGTTTCCAGGAGATGAACGTGGCCCTTGGCGGCAGCCTGCACCAGGCGGTGCAGACCGTGCCCGGCAAGTTCGACCACCGCGAAGATCCCGAACTCGGCATGGACGAACAATACGGCGATGCCCATAAAGTCAGCATCGTGCCGGGCGGCTTCCTGCACGGCGTGCTCGGCGCCGACGAAATCCCGGTGAACTCGCTGCACGGCCAGGGTGTCAACGAACTGGCGCCCGGCCTGGTGGTCGAAGCCACCGCCGAAGATGGCCTGGTGGAAGCCTTCTCGGTCGGCGCCGCGCCTGGTTTCACGCTGGCGGTGCAGTGGCACCCGGAATGGCGCATCACCCACAATCCGTATTCCATGAAGATGTTCGGCGCCTTCGGCCAGGCTTGCCGCGATTACCGCGCCAGGAAACAGGGACGCCTATGACCGCCTGGGAAAAATGGGCGGCGCGCGCCGTTCCCTAGCTCGCCTCGTTCTCTCCAGCATGTAGGTGCAGGCATCCGTACGCCTGCGACACTGACCGAACAATGAGGCAAACATGGCAATCCGCGAGAATTTTTCTTACACCGACATGGACGACTGGCTCAATGCCAAGCGCGTCACCGAAATCGAATGCCTGGTCCCCGACCTGACCGGCGTTGCTAGAGGCAAGATCCTGCCGCGCGTCAAATTTACCGAAGAGCGCGGCATGCGCCTGCCGGAAGCCGTGCTCGGCATGACCGTCACCGGCAATTCACCGACCCACGATGCGGCCTACGACAAGGCGATCTCGTCCACCGACCGCGACATGATCCTGAAGGCCGACCCGACCACCATTACCATGGTGCCGTGGGCGGTCGATCCGACGGCGCAAGTCATCCACGACTGCTATTTCGCCAGCGGCGAATTGGTCGACTTCGCGCCGCGCTCGGTGCTGCGCCGTGTATTGAAACTGTACGAGAAGAAGGGCTGGAAGCCGCTGGTCGCGCCCGAGCTCGAGTTCTATCTCACCGCCAAGAACATCGATCCCGATTTGCCATTGACGGCCCCGATCGGCCGCAGCGGGCGCTCGGAAACCAGCCGCCAGGTCTACAGCATCGACGCCGTCAACGAATTCGACCCGCTGTTCGAGGACATCTACGATTACTGCGACATGATGAACCTCGACGTCGATACCCTGATCCACGAGATCGGCGCCGGCCAAATGGAAATCAATTTCCAGCACGGCGACCCGCTGGGGCTGGGCGACAAGGTTTTTTACTTCAAGCGCACCCTGCGCGAAGCGGCGCTGAAGCACGACATGTACGCCACCTTCATGGCCAAGCCGATGGCGGGTGAACCGGGCTCGGCGATGCACGTGCACCAGAGTGTGGTCGATGCCGGCACCGGCCGCAACATCTTCAGCAATGAGGATGGTTCCGAATCGAAGCTGTTCCACCAATACATTGGCGGCCTGCAGCGCTACATGCCGTCGGCGATGGCGGTGGTGGCGCCCTACGTGAACTCCTATCGCCGCATCGTGCGCCACACGGCCGCGCCGATTAACCTGCAATGGGGCATCGACAACCGCACCGTCGGCTTCCGCGTGCCGGTGTCGGGTTCGCAGGACCGCCGCGTGGAAAACCGCATTATCGGCGCCGACGCCAATCCGTATCTGGCGCTGGCTGTGACCCTGGCCTGCGGCTACCTCGGCATGGTCGAGGGCACCGAGCCGTCGCCGATCGTCGAGGGCAGCGCCTACAACATGCCGGTCGAGCTGCCGCAAGGCTTGCCGGAAGCTTTGAACCTGCTGCGCGGCGAAGCGGCCCTGCGCGAAGTGCTGGGTGAACGCTTCATCGACGTCTATTCGGCGATCAAGGAACTCGAGCACCAGGAATTCATGACCGTCATCAGCCCATGGGAGCGAGAACACCTGTTACTGCACGTATGACCAACTAGGGAAGACCAACCAAAAGAGGTGCCATCATGGCAACCGACGACACGGCGGTGCTTGCCGCCAGCTTGACCTCCGCGCGCCTGCCGGACGCGGAAACCTTCGACACGCGCGCCATCCAGCAACGCGACGCGGCGCACTTCCTGCACCCGTTCACCGACCACGCGGCGCTGCGAAGTCGGGGTGCGCGCGTGATCGTGCGCGGGCAGGGCGTCTACCTGTGGGATTCCGAAGGCAAGCAACTGATCGACGGCATGTCGGGTCTCTGGTGCGTGAACGTGGGCTATGGCCGCACTTCGATTTCCCAGGCCGTGTACCGGCAGATGGAAACCCTGCCTTTCTATAACAGCTTCTTCAACACCACGAATATCCCGGCGGTGCAGCTGGCCACCGAACTGGTGGCGCTGGCGCCGCCGCAGTTCAGCCACGTGTTCTTTACCGGCTCGGGTTCGGAAGCCAACGACACCGTGGTGCGCATGGTGCGGCGCTACTGGGACGTGATGGGCCAGCCCGGGCGTACTGTCATCATCAGCCGCCACAACGCCTACCACGGCAGCACGATGGCCGGGGCGTCGCTGGGCGGCATGGCCGGCATGCATGCGCAGGGCGGGCTGCCGATTCCCGACATCGTGCACATCGGCCAGCCCAACTACGCCGAAAGCGGCCAGGGCATGAGCGAGAACGCCTTCGGGCTGCGCGCGGCCAGCTGGCTGGAAGAGCAGATTCTGGCCAGCGGGCCGGACCGCGTGGCCGCCTTCATCGGCGAGCCGGTGCAAGGGGCGGGCGGCGTGATCATTCCGCCAGAAACCTACTGGCCGGAAGTGCAGCGCATCTGCGACAAGTACGGCATTTTATTGATCGCCGACGAGGTGATTTGCGGCTTCGGGCGCCTGGGCACCATGTTCGGTTCCGAGCTGATGGGCATGCGGCCGGACCTGATCAGCTTTGCCAAGGGCGTGACCTCGGGCTATGTGCCGCTGGGCGGTGTGCTGGTCGGCAAGCGCGTGGCGCAGGCGCTGATCGAGCAGGGCGGCGATTTCAACCACGGCTTTACCTATTCCGGCCACCCGGTGGCGTGCGCGGCGGCGCTGGAAAACCTGCGCATCCTGCGCGAGGAAAAATTGGTGGAAAAGGTGGCGCTGGAAACCGGGCCGCATCTGAAGGCGACGTTTGCCGAGCTGGCCACGCATCCGCTGGTGGGGCATGCCGAGAGTTGCGGCATGGTGGCGGGGCTGAACCTGGTGCGGCGCAAGGGAACCGGGCCGCACGATTGCGAACACTTCCCGCGCGAGCTGGGTGTGGGGATGCTGTGCCGTGGGCACATGTTCGACAACGGGGTGATCATGCGTGCCGTGGGCGACCGGATGATCGTGGCGCCGCCGCTGGTGATGACGAAGGCCGAGATCGACGAGATGGCGGAGCGGATCTGGGATTGCCTGGATTTGACGCTGGCGGATGTGTACAACCGGGGCTGGATCTAGCCCAAGTGACGTTTCGTAGGGTGGGCACAGAGTGCCTACCCTACGTACTGCCTACCTCATGCGCCAGCCGCAATGGTCTTCGCCGGCTCCGTCCTGTTCTTCAGCACCTGCGGCGCCAGCGAACCGACGATCATGCCGGCAAACGCCGCCAGCAAGCCCGCCAGCTGCCCCGGGAATTCTTCGCCCAGCGTCGAGATCTGCGGGAAGAACAGGATCCACACGAACAGCCCGGCGCCGATCGAGACAATCGCCCCCTGGGTCGTCGCCCGCTTCCAGTACAGCCCCATCACCAGCGGAATGAAGGCCGCCACCAGCGTCACCTGGTAAGCCGACGACACCAGTTCGTAGATCGAGGTGCCTTCCATCGCAATTGCATACGCCAGCACCAGCGCCGCGAAGACCACGATGGTCACGCGCATCGCGAACAATTGCTGGCGGTCGCTCATGCCCGGGCGGATGTTCTTCAGGATGTTTTCGGTGAAGCTGGTCGATGGCGCCAGCAGCGTGGCCGACGAGGTGCTCTTGATCGCCGACAGCAGGGCGCCGAAGAACAGGATCTGCATCACCAGCGGCATTTTCGTCATGACGAAGGTCGGCAGCAGTTGCTGGTAATCGTTGCGTGCGATTTCCATCGCGTTACTGCCCATCACCACGACAGCGGCAACGACAATAAACATCGGCACGAAACCGAACACGATATAGCTGGCGCCGCCGATCACGGCGCCGGCGCGCGCGGTCGGGGCGTCCTTGGCCGACATCACGCGCTGGAACACGTCCTGCTGCGGAATGCTGCCGAACATCATGGTAATCGCCGCGCCGATGAAGAAGATGATGTCCTTGAAGTTCGGCTCCGGCAGCAGGCGCCACAGTTGGGCCTGCTGGGCCATGTCCATCACCTTGTCGGCGCCGCCGGCGAGGTCCGCCGCGAAGAAGGCGATGATCGACATGCCGACCACCAGCACGATCATCTGGACGAAGTCGGTCAGCGCCACGGCCAGGAAGCCGCCCACCACCACGTAGATCAGCACGGCCAGGGTGCCGATCACCATGCCCACCGCAGGCGGCATGGCGCCGCCGGTGAGCACCGAAAACACCAGGCCGAGCGCCGTGATCTGGGCCGCGACCCAGCCGAGGTAGCTCAGGATGATGGCAACCGAGCAAAAGATCTCGATGCCCTTGCCGTAGCGCTGGCGGTAGTAGTCGCCGATCGTCAGCAGATTTAATTTGTATAACTTGGTCGCGAAGAACAGGCCGACCAGGATCAGGCAGCTGCCGGCGCCGAAGGGGTCTTCGATGATGGCGTTCAGGCCGCCCTGCACGAAGCGGGCGGGCACGCCCATCACGGTTTCGGCGCCAAACCAGGTGGCAAACGTCGTCGTGATGACCATGATCAAAGGCAGGCTGCGGCCGGCGACAGCGAAGTCGCTGGTATTCTTGATACGCGAGCCCGCCCACACGCCCAGCGCCAAGGTGCCCAGCAGGTAGATGACGACACAGGTAATCAGGGTGTAGTTCATAGGGAAGATGCCTTGGCTAGGGCAGGAAATTATCGGGCGGAAAATCGGCGATTATAGCGGCAGAAACTGGCAGGGTGATCAACCTTGCCCGGATTTTCGTGGAGTTTTCTTTCATCATCGGGGAATACTGGCATGACAACAACACCATGGCACGAACGTGCCGCTGCGCTGGAAATCGATGGCCGCGCCTTCATCGGCGGCGAACGGGTGCATGCCCGCTCGGGCGCGCGTTTCGACTGTATCTCGCCGGTCGACGGCCGCAAGCTGGCCGAGGTGGCGCGTTGCGACCTGGCCGACGTCGACGCGGCCGTCGCTGCCGCGCGCGCCGCCTTCGAGGACCGGCGCTGGGCCGCCAAGGCGCCGGCCGAACGCAAGCGCGTGCTGATCCGCTTCGCCGACCTGATGCTGGAGCACCGCGACGAGCTGGCCCTGCTGGAAACCCTGGACATGGGCAAACCCATCCGCTACAGCCGCAGCGTCGACGTGCAGCTGGCCCAGAACTGCATCCGCTGGTATGGCGAGGCGGTCGACAAGCTCTACGACCAGGTCGCGCCCAGCCCGGAAGACAGCCTGGCCCTGATCACGCGCGAGCCGGTCGGCGTGGTGGCCGCCGTCACGCCCTGGAATTACCCGATGCTGATGGCGGCCTGGAAGATCGGCCCGGCCCTGGCCGCCGGCAACAGCCTGATACTGAAGCCGTCAGAAAAAGCGCCGCTGACGGCCCTGCGCCTGGCCGAGCTGGCATTCGAGGCCGGCTTGCCGCCCGGCGTCTTCAACGTGCTGCCAGGCTATGGCGAGGAAGCAGGCCGCGCCCTCGGCCTGCACATGGACGTCGACTGCATCGCCTTTACCGGCTCGACCCGCACCGGCAAGCAGATCGTGCAGATGGCCGGCCAGTCGAACCTGAAGCGCGCCTGGACCGAGCTCGGCGGCAAGTCCGCGAACATCGTCTGCGCCGATTGCCCGGACCTCGATGCCGCCGTGGCCGCCGCGGTCGGCTCCATCTATTTCAACCAGGGCGAAAGCTGCAACGCACCCTCGCGCCTGTTCGTCGAGGCATCGATCAAGGATGCGTTCCTGGAAAAGGCGCTGGCGCTGGTGCCGGACTTCGCACCGGGCGATCCGCTCGACGAGGCCACGGTGATGGGTGCGATCGTCGATGCCGTCCAGATGAAGACCGTGCTCGGCTACATCGCCTCCGGCAAGGAAGAGGGCGCGCGCCTGCTGGCGGGCGGCGAGGCGGTGCGGGTCGAATTCGGCGGACTGTACGTCGCGCCCACCCTGTTCGACGGCGTCGACCCCGGCATGCGCATTGCGCGCGAGGAAATCTTCGGGCCGGTGCTGTCGGTGCTGTCGTTCACCGATCTCGACGAGGCGGTGCGCCAGGCGAACGCCACGCCCTATGGCCTCGCGGCGGCGGTGTGGACCTCGGACATGAGCAAGGCGATCCGCACATCGCGTGCCTTGCGCGCCGGCACCGTGCACGTGAACCAGTACGACAACGACGACATCACCGTGCCCTTCGGTGGTTATAAACAATCCGGTAACGGGCGCGACAAGTCGCTGCACGCCTTCGACAAGTACACCGAGCTGAAGACGACCTGGATCCAGATCTAGGTCCAGCGCGCGGCGGCATGGAAGGCGGTGCTATATTGGCCGCCTTGCCGGCTGCACGGGAGTGGCGATGAGCGAAGCGATGCACGCGTTCTTGCAGGAACACGGGATACTCGACGTGGAATGCGTGATCGCGGACATGACGGGCATTGCGCGCGGCAAGATCCTGCCCAAGGATTTGTTCCTGAAGGGCGAGCACATGCGCCTGCCGAAAAGCGTGCTCCTGAATACCGTGAACGGCGAGCAGCCGAATAATTTGCCCTACGTCGGCGCGGCCGATCCCGACATGGTCTGCGTGCCCGACGAAGCCACCTTGCGCGTCGTGCCCTGGGCCTCGGAACCGGTGGCGCTGGTGATCCACGATTGCTGCAACTTCGACGGCACCCCGGTCGAGCTGGCCCCGCGCGCGGTGCTGCGGCGTGTGCTGGACCAGTATGCCGCGCGCGGCTGGAAACCGGTGGTGGCGCCCGAGATGGAGTTTTATCTCGTCGCCCGGAATACCGATCCGCACGTGCCGCTGATGCCGCCGATGGGCCGCAGCGGCATGGCGGAACTCGGCCGCCAGTCCTATTCGATCGACGCCGTCAACGACTTCGATCCCTTCTTCCTGGAACTGTCGAGCTTTTGCAAGACCCACGCGCTGGGTGTGGAAACCCTGATCCACGAAGCCGGGGCGGGCCAGATGGAAATCAATTTCACCCACGGCGATGCGCTGGAACTGGCCGACCGCGTGTTCCTGTTCAAGCGCGCCGTACGCGAGACGGCGCTGCGCCACGGCATCTTTGCCACCTTCATGGCCAAACCCATGGAAACCGAACCGGGCAGCGCCATGCACGTGCACCAGAGCGTGGTCGACCTGGCGACCGGGAGGAATATCTTTACGCAGGACGATGGCGAGCCGAGCGCGCTGTTCTTCCACTTCATCGGCGGGCTGGAAAAGTACGTGCCGCCGGCGCTGCTGCTGTTCGCGTCGCACGTGAATTCCTACCGCCGCCTGTCGCGCTTCCAGTCGGCGCCGACCAACGTGCGCTGGGGGCACGACAACCGCACCTGCGGTATCCGCGTGCCGAATTCCTCGCCCGAGAATCGCCGTGTGGAAAACCGCGTGCCGGGTGTGGATGTGAATCCCTACCTGGCGATGGCGGCCACGCTCAGCTGCGGCTACCTGGGGATGGTGGAGGGCTTGCTGCCATCCGAACCGATGGCGGACAGCGCCGAGCAGGTCCACGACGATCTGCCGCGCAACCTGGAAGACGCGATCCTGCGGCTGCGCGGCTGCGAGGCGCTGTCGACCATGCTGGGGGAGTTGTTTGTGCAGGCATTCTGCGAAGTAAAGGAACTGGAATTCGCGACCTTCAGCCGCGTGATCAGTTCCTGGGAGCGCGAGCACCTGATGCTGCTGGTCTGATGTCGATACAATGAGTCATGCACGTTGGTCACTCATCAGGGAGCATATGATCTACGTATTCAATGCGGCATTGGTGTGCATCTGGCTTGCCATCTCGGGCGCCATTTACGCCGGGCTGTGGCGTGCCTGGTTGCGCAGGATGACGCTGCCATGGCGCACCGTGCTGAATCTGCTTGCGTCGGCGTTGTTGAGTCCCGGCGTTGTGACCGGACACGGCGTCGCGCCCGCTCCCGGCGGCCTTGCCTCCCTGGCGACAGCAGGCCATGACAGTTCGCTACGGATATTCAACTTCAGCATGTGGTTGCTGACCTTCCTCTTCTTTCTTGTGCTGGACCGGCGGCTCCAGCGCAAAAAAATCCGGCCCCGGGAAGTGTCATACTAGTCCCGGGGCCGAAGGCCTTGCATTTCGTGTCCTGACGGCCCCGGATCAGGGCTTGGCCGCCGCCAGCGCCTGCGCGATCCAGCTATCGAACAATTGCTGGTGGAACTTGATCCAGCCTGCCGTATGGCGTGCGATATCGGCCTGCGAGTTTTCGCCGGCACGCATGCGTTCGTTCTGCGCATTGATATCGGCAATCGGCAGGCGCATGACCTCGAACAGCTTGACCGCTGCCGGATTCTTTTCGGCCCAGGCGCGGTTCACCACGATGCGCGTGGTGTTCACGGAGAAGCCGTAGTCGCTGCCATCGGCCAGGCGGGTATTCTCCTTGCGCGGATTGGCCGAGAACGGCACTTGCAGCCACACCACATCCTTGCCCGGCACCAGCACGCCGCTCACCCAGTAAGGCGTCCAGGTGTAGTACAGGATCGGCTCGCCGCGCCCATAACGGCCGATCGTATCGGCGATCAGGGCGGAGTAGCTGCCCTGCACGTGCTTGACCGTGGTGCGCAGTTTATAGGCATTCATGTGGTGCTCGATCATCGCTTCGCAGCCCCAGCCTGGATCGCAGCCGGTCAGGTCGGCCTTGCCGTCGCCGTCATGGTCGAACAGCTTGGCCAGGCCCGGGTCGCGCAATTGCTCGATGTTCGTGATGTTGTACTTCTCGGCCGTTGCCTTGTCGATCAGGTAGCCCTGCGCGGCCGGGCCGGCATAGGAACCGACGCGCAGCAGCTTGGCCGCGCCGCCGGCATTCTCGTAATAGTCCTGGTGCAGCGGGTCCCAGTGGACGGCGAGGAAGGTCGCGTCGCCATTCGCAATCGCGATGTGCGCCGTCGGGTAGGCGACCTCCTTGATCGGCTGCGGCTCGTAGCCCAGCTTTTCCAGGGCGCTGTTGACCAGCATGGTCTGGAAGGTTTCCTCGGCAACCGAGCTTTGCAGCGCCTGCACCTGGATGCCCTTGCCGGGCAGGGCGGCATCCGGCGTTTGCGCCATGGCCAGGCCGGTGCTCAGGGTCAGCGCGGCCAGCGCCAGGGCCGAGAACCACTGGAACCGGCGTGTCGTTTTATGTGTCGCTTTGAAGTGTTCAGTTTGATGCATACGATCCTTTCTTATTTATTGGGCAGTGGCGGGGGCGGCCGGCGCGGCCGCATCGCCGCGCGTCGCGTTGCCGCGCACCAGGCGCAGGACGAAGCCGAGCGGGCCGGTCTGGTACCAGTGACGCACGCCGCGACGCGTTTGGCCCATCGACTGCGTCAGGCGGTCGAGCGTGATGGCCAGCAGCACGATGCCGAGGCCGCCCACGGTGGCCAGGCCCATGTCCAGGCGGCCGATGCCGCGCAATACCATCTGGCCCAGGCCGCCGACCGCGATCATCGAGGCGATCACCACCATCGACAGCGACAGCATCAACGACTGATTGATGCCGGCCATGATCGACGGCATCGCCAGCGGGAACTGCACGCGGGTCAACAGCTGCCAGGGCGAGGCGCCGTAGGCACGCGCCGCTTCGATCAGGTCGGGACGGACTTGCCGGATGCCGAGATTGGTCAGGCGCACCAGCGGCGGCAGGGCGAAGATGATGGTGACGATCACGCCAGGCGCATTACCGATACCGAACAGCATGACCACCGGCACCAGGTAGACGAAGGCGGGCGTGGTCTGCATGGCGTCGAGCACGGGGCGCAGGATGGATTGCGCGCGGTCGCTGCTGGCCAGGAAAATCCCCAAGGGCAAGCCGATCGCCAGGCAGAACGCGAGCGAGGTCAGCACCAGCGACAGGGTGATCATCGCTTCCGGCCAGACGCCCAGCATCGATACCAGCAGCAGCGACAGCACGGTGCCGACCGCCAGCGTGCGGCTGGTGAACTGCCAGGCCAGCAGGCCGATAATGGCGATCACCACCAGCGAGGGCGCGGCCAGCAGCAGGTGGCTGGAACCGGCCAAGGTCGCGTCGATCGGCGCGCGCACGGCCTGGAAGAAGGGGCGGAAATGCGCGACCACCCAGCCCAGGCCTTCGTTGATCCAGGCTTGCAGCGGCAGCGAGCCATCGAGGATGTGCGTGATGTCGACACCGGAGGCGTGTTCGGCCGTGGCCGATGGCGGTACCGCGTCGAGCCACGAGGTGTCGGATGGCGGCGTGGGCAGCCATGGGTTGACCTGGGCGGCCTGTTCGGCGACTGGCGCGATGGCTGGTGCTGCTGCCGCTTCTGTTGCCGCTTGCGCAGCGCTGACGGTACTCGAATTCATGCTTGTCCTTTCTGAATAGGGGTCTCGGGAATCGCCGGCGTATCGCGGTCGAGGAACTTCAGCAGGGTGGTCTTGCTGATGGCGCCGCGGAAGCTGCCATCGTCGGCCACTACCGGCACCGCGTACGGCAACTGCGCCACCTGGCCGAACAGGCCGGCAACCGGCTCGTCCGCACCGATGGTTTGCACCTCCGGCAGGAAGGCATGTGCGAGGCCTAGCGGACCGGTATGGCCGTCGAGCGCGCTGCGCAGGGAATCGGCCGACACCAGGCCGAGGAATTGTCGCCGGGGATTCACGACATAGGCATAGGCCCGGTCTTCTTCCTCCAGCATCGACAGCGCCGCGCGCGAGCCGCGCGAAGGCGACTCCGACACCACGATCTGGCTCTTGCGCGCGATATCGCCCGCCTTGAAGACGGCCGCCGCATCGACACCGCGCACGAAGTTGCGCACGTAGTCGTTGGCGGGCCGGCGCAGGATTTCCTCCGGCGTGCCGACTTGCACCACGTGACCGTCCTTCATGATGGCGACGCGGTCGCCGATGCGCATGGCTTCGTCGAGGTCGTGCGAAATGAAGACGATGGTGCGGCGCTTGATCTGCTGCAGGCGCAGCAGTTCGGACTGCATTTCCGTGCGCATGATCGGATCGAGTGCGGAAAACGCCTCGTCCATCAGCAGGATCGACGGGTCCGACGCCAGCGCACGGGCCAGGCCCACGCGCTGCTGCATGCCGCCCGACAGTTCATCGGGATAGCTGGCGGCGTAGGCGGCCAGGCCGACCTGCTCCAGCGCCTGCCGCGCCAGCGCATGGCGCTCGGCCTTCGGAATGCCGGCCAGTTCCATGCCGAAGGCGGTGTTGTCGAGCACGGTCACGTGCGGCAGCAGGGCGAACGACTGGAACACCATGCTGATGTCCTTGCGGCGCAGGGCGCGCAATTGCGCATCGGGCAGGGTGTTGATGTCGTTGCCGTCGACCAGGATGCGGCCGGCGGTCGGCTCGACCAGGCGATTGAGCATGCGCACCATGGTCGACTTGCCGGAACCGGACAGGCCCATGACGACGAAGATCTCGCCGGCTTCGATGGTGAAGCTGGCGTCGAACACACCGAGGGTACAGCCGGTCTGGGCGAGGATGTCCTGCTTGCTGGCGCCCTGGTGGACGAGTTCCAGCGCTGCTTCGGGATGGTCGCCGTAGACTTTGAAGACACGGTCGATGATGATTTGCTTTGCCACGTTGTGGTTCTCCTTCGATTTGGCGAATGGGCGCAATTGCGCAGCCATAGCCGCCAAAGGGAATGAATGGACCCGAGCCGTCGGCGATGCAAGGCGCACAGGCGCACGAGCGCGCAAGCGACGGAAAGGGGCGAGACACGCATTGCCGGAGCAGATGCCGTTCAAGGGTGTCGTTCGCGTGTTAAAAGAGGCTGGGGTTCAGGACTTTTAAGCACGCAAGGCGCTGCGCAAAGTGCGACGCCGGGAGTGTTGACGAGAAAACTGCGTCAAACGATTACAGGTGTGGGCGCAAGGCCCTGAAGTGATTTCCCACGGGTGGGAAATACGGTGCTGCAGAAAGTCGTATTGACGACAATTGTTGTTAATTGTTGCCAATTGTAGTGCAAAATGACAATAAAGTCAATTGGCATTCCAAAATGGATGTGCTAGTAATGTGTTCTAGCGTACCAACTGCGGAAACTACGTAGGGGAAGAAGTGGCTGATATACGCCGTAAAACGTCGCGGTTTTCCAGATAAAACAGTCTGATCCTGATAGCGGATATGCTATCCAGCGTCTGACTGACGTTGCCGGGATTTTCGTCATTTTTCCCGGGTGCCATTCCGGCAAACGCACGGCTTCCTGGCGAGTGCTTCAAGAATAGGTTTCCAGCACCCGGTACACGCCGCCATTGTCCGGCTGCGATTCGACCAATGCATAGCTGTCGACTTTCCATGCCAGCGCTGGCGAGTCGGCCGGCACCTCGACGCCGCTGGCGCGCCGTGCAAAGGTCACATGCGGGCGGTACTTGCGTGCTTCCGGCTGCAAGCCGAGCGCAACGAGGGCATTCGTCAGTTGCGCGTGCAGGTCGAGCAGTTCCGGCGGTTCGTTCGAAGGCTCGAGCACGGCGATGCCGTTGTGCCAGAGCTTCGGCACGCCAAACGTCAGTTCGAAGGGTGTAAAGGGCACCGCGAACCCGCGCCGCAGATCGGGCACGCGTTCGCCCGGCACGCTGCCGAGGAAGTGCAGCGTCACATGGAGTTTATCCGGATGAACCGGACTGGCGCCGCGCGGCCAGTCCCAGAGGTCGCGCCGCTCGCGCAGCGCATGCCGGACCGCCGGGTCCGGCCAGAGAGCGAGGAACAGGCGGGTGTTAGAAACGCTGTCCATCGCTCGCCCTGATCAGAAGCAGTGTTCCGGCGCCGGGAAGCTGCCGTCCTGCACTGCCGCCACATAGGCTTGCACGGCGCCGTCGATGCTGGTCTGGCCGTCCATGAAGTTCTTCACGAAGCGTGCCTTGTGGCCGGGGAAGACGCCCAGCATGTCGTGCATGACCAGCACCTGTCCCGAGCAATCCGGGCCGGCGCCGATGCCGATGGTCGGTACCTGCATCAGCTCGGTGACTTCCTTGCCCAGCGCCGCCGGCACCGCTTCCAGCAGCACGATGGCCGCGCCGGCCGCCTGCAGGGCGAGCGCATCGTTCTTCAGGCGCTCGGCGCCTGCTTCCGTTTTGCCCTGCACCTTGAAGCCGCCCAACTGGTGCACGAACTGCGGGGTCAGGCCGATGTGGGCGCAGACCGGGATGCCGCGCTCGGCCAGGAAGGCGACCGTCTCGGCCAGCCAGGCGCCGCCTTCGATTTTCACCATCTGGGCGCCGGCGCGCATCAGGGCGGCGGCGCTTTCGAAGGCGATTTCCTTGGTGGCGTAGCTGGCGAAGGGCAGGTCGGAGACGATCAGCGCGTTCTTGTTGCCGCGTACAACAGACGCCGTGTGGTAGACCATGTCGGCCAGGGTCACCGGCAGCGTCGACGAGTGGCCGGCGCAGACCATGCCCAGCGAATCGCCGATCAAGAGGATGTCGACGCCGTTACGGTCCATCAGTGACGCGAAGCTGGCATCGTAGCAGGTCAGCATGGCGATCTTGGTGCCCGCCGCGCGCATGGCGTGCAGTGCGGGGATCGTGACGGGTTTGCGCGCCGGCTTGGATGGTGGAGGGGTGTCGCCGCCAGTCATTTCCTTGCCTTGCAAATAAGCGCTCATAGTGATCCTTTGAGATACAAAAAAGTTCGACGGCGTAGTGTAATGCCGTCCTTGAAATCTTGCCAAAGCCGCAGTCTTTTAGCTGCGGAAGATGAAGTACACCGCACCGACCAGGCACAGCGCCGCCCACACGTAGTCGAGCTTGAACGGCTGGTTCATGTAGAACATGGCAAACGGCACGAACACGGTAAGCGTGATCGCTTCCTGCATGATCTTCAGCTGGGCCAGGCTGTATTGCGTGGCGCCGATGCGGTTCGCCGGCACCTGCAGCAAATATTCGAACAGCGCGATGCCCCAGCTGATCAGGGCCGCGATATACCAGGCGCGGTTGTTCAGGCTCTTCAGGTGCCCGTACCAGGCAAAGGTCATGAAGATGTTCGACAGGACCAGCAGGCCTGCGGTCTGGAAGAAAACGGGAATTTGCATGGGCTAGTCCAGTTTGATAATGGCCTGGTCCGCCACGCCGGGCAGGCAGTCGGCGGCGCGGCCGCGGCCGGGAATGACGATGTCCGGCGCAATCTCTAGCAGCGGCGCCAGCACGAAGGCGCGCTCGTGCATGCGCGGGTGCGGCACGACCAGCGTTGGCGTGTCGATCACGGCGTCGCCAACCAGCAGCAAGTCGAGGTCGAGCGTACGCGGGGCGTTGCGGTAGGGACGTTCGCGGCCGTGGGCCCGTTCGATGTCCATCAGCGCCGCCAGCAGGGCATGCGGATCGAGTTCGGTGTCGACGGCGGCCACCGCGTTGATGTAGTCGTCGCCCGAGGAATCGACGGGCGCCGTGCGCCAGCAGCCGGAGGCGGCATGCAAACGGCAGCCGGGATAGGCATCCAGGCGCGCCAGGGCGTCGCGCACGTTGGCGCGCGCGTCGCCCAGGTTGGCGCCGATGCCGACGTAGGCGATCATTCCTCGGCGCCGCCCGAATTTCCAACAGCGGCTGCCGCAGCGGTAGCGGTCGCGCCGCCTTCGGTGTTGCGGTGGCGCGGGCCACGGCGCGGTGCGCGTTTTTTCTTCTCGCCGGCCGCCGGACGGGCATTCGCCTGGGTTACCAGGCGTTCGCGTTCGCCCGATTCGGCTTCGTAGAAGGCGGTCCACCATTCGCCGATCTCGGCATCGAGTTCGCCCGAGGCGCAGCGCAGCAGCAGGAAGTCGTAGCCGGCGCGGAAGCGCGGGTTCTCCAGCAGTTTATAAGGCGCCTTGCCCTGGCGGCGCTCGAAGCGCGGCTGCATGGCCCAGATGTCGCGCATGTCGGTGGCGATGCGGCGCTGCAGGGCCAGGTTTTCGGTTTGCGTTTCCAGCACGGCGTCGGCGGCCAGGTGCAGGGCCGGGATCGGCGCTTCGCCGGCGGCGCGGTAGGCGGTCCACTTTTCCAGCACCTGGTGCCACAGCAGGGACGCGAACAGGAAGCCCGGCGAGACGCCCTTGCCCGCCTTCACGCGGCCATCGGTCGACTCCAGCGCCAGGGTCACGAACTTCATGCCGATCGGCTGCTCCAGCACCACGTCGAGCAGGGGCAGGAGGCCGTGGTGCAGGCCGGCCGAACGCAGCTCCTTCAGGCAGGCCAGCGCATGGCCCGAGAGCAGGAGTTTCAGCATTTCGTCGAACACGCGCGCGGCCGGCACGTTGTCGATCAGCGGCGCCATCACGGGAATTGGCGCGCGCGTGGTCGGCTCGATCGTGAAGCCGAGCTTTGCGGCGAAGCGCACCACGCGCAGCATGCGCACCGGGTCTTCGCGGTAGCGCGCTTCGGGCACGCCGATGATGCGCAGGGTCTTGTCGCGGATATCCTCGATGCCGCCGTGGTAGTCCAGCACGGTCTGCGTGGCCGGATCGTAGTACATGGCGTTGATGGTGAAGTCGCGCCGCGCGGCATCCTCGTGCTGCGGGCCGAAGTTGTTGTCGCGCAGGACGCGGCCGTGTTCGTCCTTCGGCGCGTTGGCGCTGCCGGCGCCGCGGAAGGTGGTCACTTCCAGCAGCTCCTGGCCGAACATCACGTGCACGATCTGGAAGCGGCGGCCGATGATGAAGGCGCGGCGGAACAGCTTTTTGACTTGCTCGGGCGTGGCGTCGGTGGCGATGTCGAAGTCTTTCGGCTTCACGCCCAGCAGCAGGTCGCGCACGGCGCCGCCGACCACGAAGGCCTTGAAGCCGGCTTCCTGCAGGGTTTGCGTGAGGCGGATCGCGTTCGGCGACAGCAGCTTGAGGTCGATGCCGTGCTGCTCGACGCCGAGGGTCACCGGTTCGGTAGGGTTGCGCCCGTCTTTCACGCCAAGGATTTTACGGATGAATTTTTTAATCATTGAAAAGATGAAGGTGAGGCCAGCCGTTGGCGTGTGCGTGTTGGGCGAGCGCGCTGCTCGGGTTGGTCGCAATCGGGTCCGACACCACCGATAGTAGTGGAATGTCGTTGTGCGAGTCGCTGTAGAACCAGCTGCGCTCGAAGGAGGCGAACGGACGGCCCAGGCGTTCCAGCCAGGCGTGCATGTGCGTCACTTTTCCCGGACCCGACGTCGGGGTGCCGGCCAGTTTCCCGGTCAGCTTGCCCTGTGCGTCCAGTTCCG
>DAMABW010000045.1:0-17145 GCA_031999925.1 Massilia sp.
CCAGAAATTCCCGGCGCCCGCATTCACCGTCACCGCGAAAGTCGAACTGCACGCGCTGCGCGACGGCGACCAGGCCGGCATCGGCGTCGTGGGGCTGGCAAACCATTGGTTCGGCCTGCGCCGCGTCGATGGCCAGTCACGTATCCTGGCGGTGCATTGCGCTGCCGACGGCAAATGCGAGGAGGCGCTGGACGCGGCGCTGCCCGGGCAAGCGGTCCACCTGCGCATGCACGTCACGGCCGGCGCCTATGTCTCCTTGTCGTACAGCGCCGACGGCTTGCGCTATACCCAGCTCGGTTTGCCGTTCGAGGCCGCGATGGGACGCTGGGTCGGCGCCCAGATCGGCGTGCTCGCGACCGGCGCACCCGGCGCCTACGCCGACCTCGACTACGTCCGCATCACGCCCTGAGACGTGCGGCGGTTGTCACATGGCCGGTCGCCATGTATGCTGCTGCGGCGCCCGATACGGGCATTCATCACGAGAGACTACCTTGAACAAACTGCTTTCCTGCTGCGTCATTGGCGCGACCCTCACCCTGTCCCTGGCCGGCTGCAAGCGCGCCGACGATCCGGCTGCCGCGCCGGCTGCTACCGAAGCGTCGACCGCCGCCGCGCCCGCCGTCGCCTTCCAGAAGATCGACACCGTGGTCGGCACCGGCAAGGAAGCCGTCAAGGGCGCCACCGCCGTCGTCAACTACACCGGCTGGCTGTACGAGCCGAATGCCCCGCAACAGCGCGGCGCCCAGTTCGACTCCTCGGTCGGCCGTTCGCCCTTCAGCTTCAACGTCGGCGGCGGCCAGGTCATCACCGGCTGGGACGAAGGCGTGCCCGGCATGAAGGTCGGCGGCAAGCGCACCCTGATCGTCCCTGCCAGCATGGGCTACGGCGAAGGCGGCGCAGGCCCGATCCCGCCGAACGCCACACTGGTATTCGAAGTCGAACTGCTCGACGTGCAATAAGCAACAGCCGGGCCCGGCCTGACACGCATGGACCACGCCCACATCGCATCGGCCTACGACGACATCGCGGAGCGCTGGCTGGATGAGGTATTCAACCGCGAAAACGGCATGCGCCAGCACGAACAGGCCCTGCGCTTTCTTCGCGCCGGCACACCCGCCTGGGCGTTGAACGTCGGTTGCGGATGCAATACGCGCTTGCATGCGCCGATGCGCGCTCATGGTTTGCGGATCGAGGGCGTCGACATCTCCGGGCGGATGATCGCGCAGGCCAGGATAGCCGATCCGGACGTGGTCCTGCACCATGCCGACATCTGCGTCTGGCAAGCGCCGCGCGCGTATCGCTTCATCTCGGCGTGGGACAGCATCTGGCACGTCAGGCTCGACGCGCAGCGTGCCTTGATGCGCAAGCTCATGCGCATGCTGGAGCCGGGCGGGATCTTCATCTTCAGCGCCGGCGGACTCGATGCCGGGAATGCGCATGTCGATTCGTCGATGGGACCGGCGGTCTACTACGCCACGCTCGGGATCCCGGGATTACTCGACGTCATCGGGGAAGCCGGGTGCATCTGCAGGCACCTCGAATTCGATCAGTTACCGCACAAGCACGTCTTCATCATCGTCGAGCGCCTGGGCTGACCCATCGACGGTAGCATGGCTGCACGCAGGCTGGCCTGCAAGGAGCAGCGATGTCCAAGGATTTCCATGCCGAGGTCGAGAAACTGCGGACCTGGCTCCAGACCAACCGCTGGGCCGATGCCTATGACGGCTGGTGGCGCGAGGGCGGTGTCGTCAGCGCGCTGGACGACTTCCTGGCGCGGGTGGCGCCGCAGGACTGGTCGGAGTCGGATGTGACGGACCTGCTGTACCTGCTCGAACAGAGCAGCACGGACGATACGATCGAACGCGTCAGCAGGCCTGGCCCGGAGGCCGGGCCTCAGGCCGACAAGGTCGTGTCGTACACCTTGCCGCCGATGGTCACGTCCGTCAGCTTCACATTGCGCACGTTATACAGGAACCACGGCTGCGCCGCGTTCACCGGCGTGCCGAAGTCGCAGTCGGTGATCGTCACGTCGCGGATCGGCAGGATCTCGGCCGGCTGGGCGCCGTTGTAGTCGAATGCGACCGGCCCCAGCAGCAATAGCGCCTGATAGCACGAACGCGGGCCGTCCTTCGTCTGCACGTTCCCGACCTTCACGCCCGAGATATGGATGTTCTCGACAATCGGCGGCCGGGTGCGTACATTGTCCGCGGTCGGCGCGTAGTCGCAATCGATGGTCACCACCGCCCCGGCCGATGAGCCGACCGTGTTCGGCGGAATCGGCGAACCGGGCAGGGGTTTGTACACCAGGGGTTTCAGCGACACGCCGTTCGGCATCGTCACGTTGCGCACGTAGAAATGGCGCAGGAAGCCGCCGCGGTTCATGTTGGTCTTCATGCGGATCGCGGTGTTCAGCGGGTCGGTGGCCCAGTGCGCGTTGCGGAACTCGATGTTCTGCGCATACACGTGCTGGATCCCGCCCGACATCTCGCTGCCCAGGGTCACGCCGCCATGACCGCTGTTCATCACGCAGTTCTGGATCACCACGTTCTGGGTCGGACCGAACCCGGTGTCGAGGTTCTTGCCGGCCTTGATGGCGATGCAGTCGTCGCCGCTGTTGAAGGTGCAGCCTTCCACCAGCACGGTGTTGCAGGCTTCTGGGTCGAAGCCGTCGCTGTTCGGCCCCAGGCTTTCCATCAGCACATTGCGGATCTCGAGCTTGCTGCAGTTGACCGGGTGGTGCTGCCAGAACGGCGACTGGTTCAGCTGGTAGCCCTGCAGCAGCACGTTCGAGCAGCCGATGAACTCCACCATGCACGGGCGCAGCCAATGTCCGCGCCCGAAGATGCGCTTGGCCGCCGGTACGCCCGCTTCCGACAGGGTCGGCAGGTAGGCTTCGTCGGTGCGCCACTTGTCGTCCTTGCCTTCCATGAGCGCGACCTGGGCGTCGCTCAGCGTGGGTGCGACCTCGCGGATCGACTTCGGATTGTTCGGATTCACCAGGTTCTGGGCCTGGTGCTGGCGCGGACCGGCCTTGCGCTTGCCCTTCCAGTCCCACCAGGTGTCGCCGTTCGGCAAGGGCACGCCGCCCTGGCCGTCGATGATGCTGGTCCAGTCTTCGCCGGTGAGGGCGATGTTGGTCTGGCCGTAGGCGTAGACCATGGGCGAATAGTTCAGGCAATCGTTGCTCTGCCAGCGCGAGATCACCAACTTGCCGTTCGCGCCGCAATCGTATTCGCCATACTTCGCATAGTCGTCGGGGTCGTTGCTGAAGTAGACGTGCGCGCCTTTGGCCAGGTGCACGTTGACGTTCGACTTCAGCACGATCGGCCCCTTGACCAGCCAGTTGCCGGCCGGGATCAGCACGCGCCCGCCGCCGGCCGCGCTGCAGGCGGCAATCGCCGCCGCGATCGCCGCGTAGCAGTCGCTGGCGCCGGCCGCCGGCGTGCCGACCTGGCCCAGTTCGTGGTGGGCGACGTAGCCGGCCACGGTGACGGTCTTGCAGGGTTTGGCGCCATAGGCAGTGATGTCGAAGTCGCGTTTTGGGAAGACCAGGGGCTTGGCAAACTGGTCGACGATGCCCTGGGCACGGCGCCAGGCCTGGTCGATGGCATTGGCCGGGCCGGTGGCGGCCAGGGCCGGCGCACCGGCCGACAGGCCGGCTACCGATGCCGAGGCGGTGACGGCACGCAGCAGCGCGCGGCGTTGCGGGTTGATGGATGGGGTGGTCATGGCGTCTCCATTGTATGTCGGTGGATCAGGGCGCGGCCTGTTTGCCGGCGCCGGCGTGCGCGCGTACATGCGCGGGGACGGCGGCAGCCGGAAGCGGCGTGAAGGGATAAGGCACGGTCCATGCCGGGTCGCCCGTGGCGCTGCAGGCGCCGAGCGACGCGCCGTTCAGGAGCGAACCCTGGTCCCTGAAGGCGCCGGCATCGGTAGGGGACGGGAACAGGCTCACGGCGTTCGTGCAGTTGCGCAGGCCGGCGATTTCGAAGGCATTCGCATGCGAGACAATGCGCGCGCCTTTCGCCACGCCGACGCTGTAGCCGTGCTTGTAGCCGGCGCGCCCACGGTCGCCCACATAGTAATTATTGTAGAGGTGGACCTGGCCGTAGCGTACGCGCGGTGCACGGCTGGTCACGTGCTCGAACAGGTTGTTGCTGAGGGTGATGCGCAGGTGGCCGGCGTCGGTCACCGCCTTGTCGCTGGCGCCGATCAGCATGGTTTTCGCATGCAGGGCGAAATGGTTGTACGAGACGGTCACGTAGTCGCTGGCGTCGCGGATGTCGAGTGCGCCGTCGTGGCACTGCCTGGGTTTGCCGTGTTCGACCGGCAGCGTATCGTCCAGCACCGGCGCGTCCGTAAAACTGTTGTGGTCGACCCAGACGTGCCGCGCCCCGACGATGGAGATGGCGTCGAACTGCGCGTTCCAGCCGCCAGTTGGCCCGTCGTCCGGGTCCCATTCGGGCGCGACGTCGCAAGGGTTGCGCAGGTGGAGGTTGCGGATGACCACCTGCGACACCTCTTTCACCATCAAGTGGGCATTGACGAAGCCAGCCCCGGGGCCGGCGCCGGCCAGGGTGGTGTGAGCGGGCAGGCGCACCATGCCGCGTTTGTCCTGGTCGGCGGTGCTGGTATAGGGCCGGCCTTCGCTCATGTCGATCACGCCGTCGACCAGCACGATGCGGCTGCCTTGCACGGCGGGGTCGAGCGCGCTGCGCAACTGGGCCGCATTCGTGACGGTGACGATGGCGGCGGCATCGGCGCCGCCACGGGTGCCGCCGGCCTGCGCCGCCCAGCCGTCGGACGGGGCCGCATCGCGCCATTGCAGGGGCGCCGCAGCCGCGGGCCATGCCGGCGCCGCTACCAGGACCAGGGCGATGTACAGGAGTTTCATGGAATGGATGCCCGAATACGAAGGGGAGGAAAACGAACAAAGCCACGCAAGCCGCCGGCCCGCATGACTTTGTTCTCCACGTACCGCGCTGCGCTTAGAAGCTGTAGTCGGCGCGCAGCGTGTAGGTGCGGCCGATCGGCTTGGCCACGTTACGTGCGAATACCACGCGCGAGCTCAGGCGCTGGTTCGACAGCGGCGGGTCTTCGTCGAACAGATTGTTCACGCCGAAGCCGACCTTGATCGCCTTGCCGAACTTCCAGCTGGTCGTCAGGTTGTACACGCGGTAGGGATCGATCACGTTGTAGAACGGCTGGCCCGGCTTCTGGGTGGCCAGGGCATTCGTGTCTTCGTAGCTCGACGCGTACTGCTGCGTCAGCTGGGCGAAGAAGGGGCCATACGACCAGTTCACGCGCGCCTGGTGCTTCCACTTGAAGATGTAGGTGTTGGCCGAGGTGGCGGCGGTCGACAGCGCGCCGTTCTTGCCGACGCTGTCGGTCCATGGGCCGCCGACTTCGTTCTGGCCCTCGTACTTGTCGGTGAAGGTGCCGTCCAGCGAGAAGCCGAAGCGGCCCCAGTTCCTGGTCGGGTAGACGTAGGCCACGTTCAGGTCGATGCCTTGCGTGCGCAGGCCGCCCATGTTCAGGCGCGTCTTGGTGATGTACTGCAGGGTACCGTCCGGGTTACGCACGAACAGGTCCTGATACTGGTCGACATTGCCGAAGATCGTGTCTTCCGAGATCTGGGCGATGGTGCCGGTCATGTCGATCTTCCAGAAGTCGACGCTGGCCACCAGGTTCTTCACCGGCTCGACCACCATGCCCACCGTGTAGGTCTTGGCCTTTTCCGGACCCAGGTCCGGATTCGCGCCGGTCAGCGTGGTCAGGCGCGTGTTGCAGACGCGGGTCGCGTCCAGGCCCAGGTTGGCGAAGCGCGGATCGGTGGTGAGCGTACCGGTGCCGGCCACGCCAGGGGTGGCGCTCGGGCACAGCAGCGGATCGTCCCAGTTCGAGCTCGACGGCACCAGCTGGCGCGGGGTGCCGTACAGTTCCGGCAGGGTCGGGGCGCGGAAGCCACGGCTCACGGTACCGCGCAGCATGACTTCCTTCATCGGCTGGTAGCGGAAGCTCGCCTTCGGATTGAAGGTCGAGCCGAAGTCGCTGAAGTGGTCGCCGCGGATCGCCACGTTCAGGTTCAGTTCCTTCGTGACCGGCGCGTCGAGTTCGGCATACATGCCGGCCACGCGGCGCGCGCCGCTCGGGTTGGCGCCCGGCGTGCCCGACACCTTGTAGGTGACCTCGTTGCCGAGCATGTTGGCGTTTTCCTCGAAGCTCTCGCGGTGCCAGTCGGCGCCGACGGCCAGGCCCAGGGCGCCGCCTTTCAAGTCCATCAGGGTGCGCGAGAAGTTCAGGTCGGCGCCGTAGTAGCGCACGTCGGCCTTGCGGTAATCCAGGCCGTCGGCCGAAATGCTTTCCAGGTAGGCCAGGCCGGCCGCGTCTTGCGGGCCGAAGGGATTCAGGATGCCGTTCGCCACGCCGGCGTACAAGCCCGGGGTGCGGACAAAGTTGTCCTTGAAGCCGATGTTGCGCTGGCTGTAGGCATACGACACGCCGGCGCGGTAGTCCCAGCCGGCGACCATGCCTTCGTCGGCCACCACCAGGCGGTGGTTTTCCTGCTCGTCGTGGTTGGTGACGGCGCCGAGTTCGTCCAGGCTCCAGGTCAGGGCCAGGTCTTCACCGTTCAGGCCGGCCACGGCAGGCACGCCGCCGCTGCCGCCCGGGTACCATTTGCTGGCGCGGGTGATCATCAAGGGCTGGCGCGATGCGGTCAGGCGGTCGTAGTCGGTATTCGCGCCGAAGGGCTGCGGCGCGTCCGAGGCGTCGATGTAGGACTTGGCCAGCTGCAGTTCGATCGTCAGGACCTTGCCGTCGCCGTGGGCCAGGCTGCCCCTGGTGAACAGGGTGGCTTGCTGGGCTTCCGGCAGCAGTTCCGGGTAATAGGTCGGGTCGGTGATGCAGGTCTTGCCGCCGTTGGCGTTGGTGCGGGTCGAGGGCACCGTGGTCTGCACCGCATACGGCGTCACGCAGCCGGCCGCAAAATACGGGTTGCCGGTGATGTTGGCCGACTTGCCGTTGCGGTAGATCGTGAAGTTGGCCGGCGAGGCCGAGCCGCCCGAGGTGTTCGAGGTGAACGGCGTGCCGCCCAGCGCCAGCAGCTTTTCCGGGTCGGTGACGTTCGGCCGGTCGCGCTGCAGCAGCGAATCGCGGCGCTGGATGTCGAACGCGGTATACACGTTCCAGCCGTCCTCGGCCAGGCTGCCCTTGCCGGCGACGAAACCGAAGCGCTTCTGCGAGCCGCCGCCCGAGGCTTCCGGCTTGGCGCCGCTGGCGCTCAGGGTAACGCCGGTGATCGATTTCTTGGTGATGAAGTTGACCACGCCGGCGATCGCATCGGTGCCGTACAGGGCCGAGGCGCCGTCGCGCAGCACTTCCACGCGGTCGATGGCGCCCATCGGGATCACGTCGACGTTCACCGAGCTGTCGCCCAGCGCTTCGTTGGCCAGGCGGCGGCCATTCAGCAGCACCAGGGTGCGGTTGGTGTTCAGGCCGCGCATGTTGATCATGGTGCCGCTGCCGCCACCGCCGACCGGTTCGTTGGTCGAGGCCACCGTCAGCGCCACCGCCACTTCCGACATCGTGGTCAGGCCGCGGTTGACCAGTTCTTCCGACTTGATGGTGGTGAGGGGCAGGGCGTTTTCGCTGGCGAGGCGCTTGATCGAGGAGCCCGTGACTTCGACGCGCTGCATCGGTGCTTCCTGGGCGGCGGCGCCGTTGGTCAGGGCCAGGACCGCGACGGCGACTGCCGACAAAAGGAAGCGCGGTTCGGCAAAACGGGGCGCATTGATACTGTTCTGGTGTTTCACTGCATGTCTCCTGCTTGTTATCGTCGATGCGTCCGGGTGTGTCCCCGAATCGCGCGTATTGACCGCTCCAATGCAAGGCGTCGAGTTTTCTCGGCAGAGATTGGTATGTTGAGGATTCTACTTTGGTCTGACCACTTTCGCAATCTGGATGAGCCAGTTATTTTCTGGTCCAAACAGATGCGGAAAAAGGTGACGGGTGCGGATGTGCCGCGCCGCAGCCCTGGCGAGGGCTGGTGCGGATAGGAGACGCGGCGTGTCGGCGGCCGCACGGCGGCGGCCAGGCCGGAGGAAGGGCGGCAATCAGCCGCGCGAGAAGGTGCGGGTCACGCGGTCGAGATGGGCGCGCATCGCGGTGCGGGCACCGGCGACGTCGTGCGAGGCGATGGCGGCGAAGATGTTCCGGTGGTCGATCAGGGTCTGCTGGCGCAGTTCCTCGGTCTGGAAGTGTTCCTTCAGCTTGTGCCAGAGCGAGCCGCGCTGGCTCCACAGGTATTCGATCACGCCGACCATGGCGCTGTTGCCGGTGGCGCGCGCGATCGCCAGGTGGAAGTTGCGGTCGGCCGACTCGTTGCCGCTGCGGTCTTCGTGGTGCTGTTCCATCTCCATCACGGCCACCAGGATGGCATCGATGTTGGCGTCGCTGGCGTGCTTGGCCGCCATGGCCGCCACCTCGACCTCGATCAGGCGGCGCGCGGCCAGCACCTCGAAGGGGCCGGGGCCGGCGCTCGGCACCTCGGCCTGCGGCTTGGCCTGCTCGCTGACGTAGACGCCGGAGCCGCCGCGCACCTCGACGGTGCCGCCCAGTTCCAGTGCGATCAGGGCTTCGCGCAGCGACGTGCGGCTGACGCCGAGCTTGGTGGCCAGTTCGCGTTCGGCCGGCAGGCGTTCGCCGGGACGGATGTTCTCGGCGCGGATCAGCTCTTCGATCTTGCTCGAGACGACACGGTACAGCCTCGGCTCATTGGCGCCCGTTTCGGTCGGCGCGGCGGTTTTCTTCATCGGTGGTTGGTCCTGGATTATGAGTGGCCGTTGCCAAACTAGCGAATCTTAGTTTGGTACGGTCAATGTTGCAAGTGGACCAACCAAATCCGTGCGCCGCGCCTGCCCGGACACTCAAGGCTGGGGCGTCACGGTCATCGCCAGCGTGAACGCCTGCGCGCCTTCGCCGACCTTGACGACCGCCTGTTCGCCATGGCGCGCCAGCAGTGTCGGCGCGGCGACCAGTTCCTTGCCCTTGAACAGCCGGGTCGCCAGCCAGACGTCGTTCTTCGCGTTCCCCGGCCGTACCGTGACGTCGGCACGCCACCCCTCGGACGACACGCTGAACGGCTTGCCGGCCTCGGTCACGACCCGCGGCACGGCCAGGTCGTTCTCGCGCTTGCCGAAGGCATCGGCCTCGATCCGGAACGGCGCATCCGGATTGCTGCCGGCCTTGACGAACAGGGCGATCGAATAGGTACCCGCGGCCTGTGCCTGTCCGGCGTGCACGCTGAGCGTGGCGCCGAAGCTGCCGGCGGCCAGCAGGGCAAGGATGATGCGGCCGGCGGCGCGGCGAACTGTTCCAGGCGTGGTGTGCTGCAGATGCATGATGCGCTCCTTGGTTGGGTGAAGGGATTGCCAGTGGCAGTGGATGGCGGCGCCCAAAGCGATCGGGCCGGCATGCGACTTGAGCAGGGCTTCGGCATAGATGCGCCGCTGCCCGGAATAACGCCGCATGACCGCGGCATCGCAGGCCAGTTCCTGGTCCTGGCGCATGGCGCGCACACCAACATGCACCAGCGGATTGAACCAGAACAGGCACTGGAACAGCGCAGCCGCCAGGTTCGCGACGGCGTCGCGGCGCGCGATATGGACTCCCTCGTGCGCGACGATCAGCGCCTGCTCCGCTGGCGTATAGCGCTCGGCGAAGTCGGGCGGCACCACGATCTTCGGACGCAGCAGGCCCACCGAAGCCGGGCCAATGCCGGCGGCGCTTACATAAATGGCTCCCTGGCGTGTCAACGGCCCGGCGCGGCGCAGGAAGACGTGGTGCGCGGCGACCAGCCACAGCAGCGAGGCCAGCGCCCCGGCGGCCCAGGCGAACGCCAGGTAGTCGGCCTGGGCAGGCAGGGCGGCCGGCGTGGCTTGCCGGACCAGGGCCTGGACCGCATACGGCGCCTGCACGGACAAAACCTGCGGGCGGACATGCGCGGGCAGCAGCGCCGCCGCGGCAACGAGCGGCACGATCAGCCAGGCGGCGTAGGCCAGCGCAGCGCCGAAGGGGCGCCGCAGGGCTTTACGCACCAGGAGCAGCAGCACGATCGCGCCCGAGGTGAACAGCGCCGCGCGCAGCAGAAGGGAGACGGCGTTACTTTCCATCGCGCTTGCCGTCGTCGACGGAATCGAATGTGTCGATCAGCTGGCGCAGTTCCCGCAGGTCGGCCTGCGACAGCTTGCGCTGGCTGCCGAAGTGCGCCACCAGCGGCGCGATGCGTCCGCCGAACAGGCGCTGCACCAGGCTCTCGCTCTCGCGTGCCAGCCAGGCTTCGCGCGGCAGCACAGCGTGGTACAGGAAGCGCCGCCCATCCTTCTGCGCCGCGATGGCGCCTTTCTTGAGCAGGCGGTTGAGCAGGGTCTTGACGGTGGCCGTTTGCCAGTGCTGGCTTTCGGACAGGGCGACGACGACCTGCTCGGCGACGATCGGCCCCGGCGCGCGCCAGAGCACTTCCATGACATGCGACTCGGCGTCGCTGATGTTGGTTACGGGATCGGTTGCAGGGAAATTCGGCATGGCAGCATCATTTACAGTTGTAATCGGCGTTAATGATTACAGTCGTAAACGATGCTGTCAAGCGATATGTAGGGTGAACCGCGCAGTGCTAGGGCTGCGGGTTCCAGTTGCGCCCCGCGAACACCGCGGCCCGGCTCGACAGGCGCGCCGCCTCTTCCTGATTCAGCTGCGCACCGCCAAAGCTGCGCGGCTGCCCATCCTCCATCTTGTTCCCATACTCGCGCCAGCCACCCTGGGCAGGATTCGGCAGCGGCTTGCGCAGCCAGGCATCGGCCGCCATGTGCGGCCCGACCGTGCAGTCGATGAAGGCCACGTGGTCCCAGGTATTCGCCGTGCCCGGCGAACGCGCGAAATAGGTGGCCCCGATTGGCGGCATGTTCCCCGCCGGCCCAGGCCCGCGCGTCAGGCGCGAGCGCAGGAAGACAAAGCCGGGTTCGCCTGGTCCTACGGTGCGCGCCTGGACCAGGTAGCCGCCGCTGTCCGGATTCGCGCTGTCGCCCACGGTGCGCAGCTCGCTCTCCTCGAACAGCGCGACGCGGTTGTTCCCCCAGATGAAGTCGACGTTGCCTTCGATGAGCGAACGGTAGAACCATGCGTAGCCGGTCAGCTGCAGGGTGTCCTGCTCGCTGGTGAAGTGGGCATTGCGCACCGCCAGCCGCCCGGCGTCGCTGTTGAAGAACAGGGTTTCGGCCTGGGCCGAGTGGCCGTCGCTGCGCAGCGTGGTGTTGTGCAGGGCGATGTCGCGAATCTCGAGCAAATCGCTGTCCTGGGCCAGGAACAGCGCGCGTCCGCCCAGCACGCCCGGGGTGCCCGGCATTTGGCCGGTGCCCGATCCGGGGTTGCGCGTGTCGCTGTTGGCGGCGCGGATGATGGTGGCTTCGCGGCTGGCGCCGCGCAGGCTCAGCTTGTCCTTGTCGCGCAGGTAGAGCAGTTCCGGGTACACGCCGTCGCGCACGTTCACCGTCAGCGCCTGCTCGCGCGGCAGGCGCATCGCATGGTCGAGGGCGCCCTGCACGGTGCGGAAGTCGGCGCGGCCGTCGTCGTCGACCGTGATGCTGTCGCCGACCGGCTTGTAGCGCAATGTGCGGAAGGACCAGCGCGCACCCGCAAAGCCGGCCCTCAGCAGAGCGCCGTCGGCGACGGCCTCGTATTCGGTGTCGTAGTCGAGCATCTGCGGCAGGCGCACGCGCAGTTCCTTGTCCTGTACCGTGATCTGGTGCTGGCGTACCAGGCGCTGGCGCGGCGGCGGGCCGATCGCGGTCACGCTTTCGCCAGGGCGGATGGTGGCCACCAGGGCGCGGTCGCGGCCGCGGTAGATGCGCACGCTGCCCTGGCCGCTGAGTGTGGGCGCCTGCGCAAACATGAGACGCAGGGGCGTGTCGGGCGGCACGCCGCGCTCGCCCTGTGCCGGCGATGCGGTCACACCGTCAGGCAGCGTGCCCGCGGCTGGTGCAGCGAACGGCGCGCCGACTTCCACGCCGAAAACCGTCTGGACCCAGGGATCGTCGACGCTGGTGACGGTGACAACCGTGCGCCCCTGCGCATGGGGCGTGACGCGCAGAACGCCACCCGCCACCTCCACCGAGGCAATGCGCGGGTCAGCGGCCTGCGCCGCAACAGCCGACGTTGCGCCGACGCGCACCGCTTCGGGCGCGTCGCCGGCTTGCAGCAGCAGGCGGTCGTCGCCCAGTTGTACGCTTACGCCGGCGGGCGTGCCGTCCCCACCCGAGCGCAGGCCGAGCAGCGTGTGGGCCCCCGCGTCCGTGGCTGGGGCTTGTGTGGCAGGCAGCGCCGCTGCCAGCGCGCTGGTCACGCGTTCGCCGTTGACGAAGGCGGCCAGCTGGCCATCGCCGGCGCCGAAGCGCAGCACCAGCGGCGCACCAAGCGGCGGGGCGCGGCGGCGTATCTGCTTCAGGCGCTCGACCGCGCCGCCACGCGCAGCCAGCAACTCGACCTGCAGCACCTTGCCGGCGTCAAGAAGGCGCAGGCTGGCGCCTTGCCAATCGGCGCCGTTCTGGCGCGCACGCAATACGAAAGGCGCGCCTTCGGCCGGGACCAGGCGCGCCTCGACGAAGCTGCCCGCGGCTTCCTCCAGCTTGCGCGGCCCGGCCTGCGCCTGTACATGGCGTGCCACCTCGCGTGCCGGCAGGGCGGTAAAGGCATACGGCACGCGCCAGCCGGGATCGCCGCCGAAGGGGCAATCGACGAGCGGCCGGCCGTTCAGCAGCGAGCCCCTGTCGCTGAACACGCCGGGACTCGACGCCGGATCGCGCACCACCTGGCTGCACCGCTCGGCGCCGGCGATGTCGAAGGCATTCGCATCCGACACGATGCGCGAAGCGTGGGCTGCGCCGATGCTGTAGCCATGGTGGTAGACGGGGTGCTTGCGGTCGCCCATGTAATAATTGTTCAGCAGGTGGACCTGGCCGTAGCGCACGCGCGGCGCGCGCTCGGCCACATGTTCGAACAGGTTGCCTTTCAGCGTCAGGCGCAGGTGCCCGGCGTCGCCAGTGGCACGGTCGCCCGCGCCGATCAGCATGTTCTTTTCGTGCAGGGAGAAATGGTTGTAGGTGACGCTGACGAAGTCCGATCCCCCGGTGATGTCGAGCGCGCCGTCGTGGCACTGCTTGCGCATGCCGTTTTCAACAGGCTGGCGTTCGTCGGTGTCGGGCGCATCGGTAAAGCTGTTATGGTCGATCCACACATGGTGCGAGCCGGACACCGTGATGCCGTCGAACAGCGAATTCCAGTTGCCCCTGGCGCCGTCCTGCGGGTCCCAGCGCGGATTCACGTCGCAGGGGTTGCGGATCGCCAGGTTGCGGATCACGACCTGCGCCACGTTCGCCACCACCAGGCTGCCGTTGACGAAGCCGGCGCCTGGCGCCACGCCGATCACGGTGGTGTTCGACGGGATGCGCACCGTGCTGCGCCGGGCCTGGTCGCCGCTGTCGCTGAAGGCGCGTCCTTCGCTCATGTCGATGCTGGCAGCCACGCGCACGATGCGTGCCGGTGCCGAGGCTTCCAGTGCCGCCACCAGACCGGCACGGTCGCGCACCGTGTACACGTGGGCCGGATCGGCAAAGGCGCCGCCGCGCGTGCCGCCTTCCTGCGCGGCCCAGCCGTCTGGCGGTGCGTGCTGGCGTTCGGGCGGCGTACCGGCCGGGGCTTGCGCCAGTGCGAGCGCCGGCGCCAACAGGATGGCCGTCAGCGCCGCCCTCATGGCGCGCTCCGCAGGGCAGGCGCCAGGTCCGGCAGCGCGCGCGCCAACTCCTCGGCCATGATGCCGGCGAAGCGTTCGGCGCCCAGCGGGCCGACGTGGGTATAGTCGAAATTCGCGCCGCTGCGCGCCAGTTTGTCGGCTTCCGTCGGCCCCATGGCCTGCACCGCGGCCAGCGAGCGCGCGTTCAGGTCGATCAACGGCGTGTGCGTGGCGCGGGCGATGCGGCGCACGGTGCCGGCCCAGGGCGCCAGGTCATTCTGCACATACCCGGCCTTGAAGCTGCGCCGCGTGAGCGGGGTGACCAACACCGGTTGCGCGCCGAGCGCGCGTGCTTCCTTGACGTAGCGCGTCATGTTGGCCGGGAACTCGGTGGCGAAGTCGGTCGAGCGGCCCGGTTTGCCCGGCTGGTCGTTGTGGCCGAACTGAATCAGCACATAGGTGGCGCGAAAGCCGGCGCCGTCGCGCAGCAGCGACTGCACCTCGTCCCAGCGGCCCTCGGTGCGGAAGCTGCCTGAACTGCGTCCGCCGCGCGCCAGGTTCACGCAGGCCGTCTCCGGCGTGAAGCGTGCGCACAGGGCGTCGCCGTAGCCGGTGGTGCTGGCCATGGTCGAGTCGCCGACCAGGATCACGCGGTCGGGCAGGGCGGCGGCGTGTCCGGCGCAGGCAAAGGCCGCGAAGACGAAGGGAGTAAGGCGGGTGAGACGTGGCATCGGCGTGCTCCTGAAGTTTGCACGATTCTATTTTGGCCTGGCCAATTTATCAAGCGGTCAGGCCGCGCACTGGTTGTCGATCGCACCGTGAGCCGCAATTGAGCAGTTTTCAAGATGTCTTGTCATAAGATGTCTGATGACTAGTTCAGGGATATAATGGCTGCATTCCTTTCCTATCGCGATCTTCATGATTCCTGCTCAGCGCAAGCCCCGTAACCTCGCCCAGGGCGTGGTCGAACACATCGGCGGCAGCATCCGCCAAGGCCTGCTCAAGCCGGGCGAAAAGCTGCCGACCGAGTCGTCGCTGATGAGCCAGCATGGCGTCAGCCGCACGGTGGTGCGCGAGGCCATCTCCCACTTGCAGGCGTCGGGCCTGGTGCAGACCAAGCACGGCATCGGTACCTTCGTGCTGGAGCCGCCGCAGGCCGGACTCGGCTTCGACGCCGAAAGCATCCTGACCCTGCGCGACGTGCTCGCCATCCTCGAACTGCGCATCGCCGTGGAAAGCGAAACCGCCGGCCTGGCCGCGGTGCGCCGCAGCGACGAGCAGGTGGGGGAGTTGGGCGCCGCGCTGGCCGAGATGCAGGAGGCAATGGCTGTCGGGCGTTCGGCGGTGGAGGCCGACAAGCGCTTCCACCTGTTGATCGCGCAGGCCACCGGCAACCGCTACTTCGTCGATATCCTGGGGCAGCTCGGGAACACCATCATCCCGCGCGCCCGCCTGAATACGGCCGAGCTGGAACAGGACAAGCCCGCCGATTTCCTCGAGCGCGTCAGTCGCGAACACGACGACATCTACCGCGCCATCGAACGCCGCGACCCGGAAGCGGCGCGCGCCGCGATGCGCACCCATCTGTCGAACAGCCGCGAGCGCCTGGTGCACGCCCAGCGCCGCATCGAATCCCGGATCAACTAAAAATTTTTTGCGATTCTGCTTGCGAGGTCATCCTTTCAGTTGTACGATGACTTACAACCTGACGGACGGGATCTTCCTGCCTGTCATTCATAACCAGTCCTGGAGACCCGCATGCACCCACTCGAATTACAAAAAGTCCTGTCGCACGGCCTGTTGTCCTTCCCGATCACCGACTTCGACGCCAACGGCGATTTCAACGCGGCCGGCTACGCCAAGCGCCTCGAGTGGCTGGCACCCTACGGCGCCACCGCGCTGTTCGCAGCCGGCGGCACCGGCGAATACTTCTCGCTGGCCGGCGAGGAATATGGCCAGATCGTCAAGACCGCGGTCGACACTTGCGCCAACACCGACGTCGCGATCCTGGCCGGCGTCGGCGGCCCGACCCGCATGGCGATTGCCCATGCACAGGAAGCCGAGCGCCAGGGCGCGCAAGGCCTGCTGCTGCTGCCGCACTACCTGACCGAAGCCAGCCAGGATGGCCTGGTCGCCCACGTGGAAGCGGTGTGCCGCTCGGTGGACATCGGCGTGGTGGTCTACAACCGTGCCCAGTGCCGCCTTACGCCTGATTCGCTGGCCAGGCTGGCCGAGCGCAACCCGAACCTGATCGGCTTCAAGGACGGCATCGGCGACATCGAACTGATGGTCTCGATCTGGCGCCGCATGGGCGACCGCTTCAGCTACCTGGGCGGCCTGCCGACCGCCGAAGTGTATGCCGGCGCCTACAAAGCCCTGGGTACGCCGGTGTACTCGTCGGCCGTGTTCAACTTCGTGCCGCAGTTGGCGATGGACTTCTACCACGCCACCGCCGCCGGCGACACCGCCACCACGAATCGCCTGCTCGACGAATTCTTCCTGCCTTACCTGGAGATCCGCAACCGCAAGCCGGGCTACGCCGTCAGCATCATCAAGGCCGGCGCCCGCCTGGTCGGCCATGGCGCCGGCCCGGTGCGTGCTCCGCTGACCGACCTGACCGCCGCCGAAGACGAAATGCTGCTGGCGCTGATCAACAAGCAGCAAAAGGCGCTGTAAGCCATGGCGCTCACTGGTGAAATGATCATCGGCCGCGCGCTCGTGCGCGGCAGCGGCGGCGAGCAGCTGGCCTACAACCCGGCCACCCGCGCCGAGTTCGCGCCGGGCTTCGGCCAGGCCACGGGCGACGACGTCGAGCGCGCCTGCGCCTTGGCGGCCGGCGCCTTCGACCCTTACCGCAGCCTGCCGCTGGAACAGCGCGCGCGCTTCCTGGAAGCGGTGGCCGAGCAGATCCTGGCCATCGGCCCGCAACTGATCGAGCGCGCCGGGCTGGAGACCGGCCTGCCGGCAGCGCGCCTGGAAGGCGAACGGATGCGCACCGTGAACCAGCTGCGCCTGTTCGCGAAAGTGGTCCGCGACGGCCACTTCCTCGGCGCCACGCTCGACAGCGCGCTGCCGGAGCGCGCGCCGCCGCGCCCCAGCCTGCGCCTGGCCAAGATCGGCCTCGGCCCGGTTGCCGTCTTCGGCGCCAGCAACTTCCCGCTGGCGTTCTCGGTGGCGGGCGGCGATACGGCATCCGCACTCGCCGCGGGCTGCCCGGTCGTGGTGAAAGCCCACGGCGCCCACCTCGGCACCTCGGAACTGGTCGGCCGCGCCGTGCAGCGCGCCGCCATCGACACCGGCATGCCCGAAGGCGTGTTCTCGATGCTGTTCGGCGATGGCCGCACGATCGGCCAGCAACTGGT
>DAMABW010000046.1:0-17052 GCA_031999925.1 Massilia sp.
GCAACCAGTGTGAAAGTAGGTTATCGTCAGGCTAGTTATAAAGCGAAGCCCACCAGTTAAGACTGGTGGGCTTTTTGCTTTGGGCGGATCACTTCTCTTGCCGTCCATTTTCAGACAGCTCAAAACTGTTCAGCCAGCCTGACACACTCATTTCCCAAACCTGTTCCGTTTTAGAGCAGCTCAGCCAGCCCCTGCCCCGGCTGAGCCATGGCACGTCCCTTGCTGTTGCACTGTCACCAGCTCACCACGGGACAGTTCATGGCACTTCGCGCATCCATCCGGCAGGCTTTCGCTTCCCATCCCCACACCCAGGAGCGTGTCTGCTGCTTTCTCGCGGCTGCCGTGTTCGCTCCCTGTGCCGCGGCCGAGCCCGAAAAGCCCGATAGGCTTGACGGCGCCATGCCGGTCGTCGAGATCGTCGGCGTCGCCCCACTGCCCGGCTTGGGCATCGAACGCAACCTGCTGCCTTATCCAGTCCAGCTCGTCACAGAGAAAACGATTCGCAAAGCCGGCGGCGAGAACTTGTCCGAATTCATGTCGCGCAATCTCACCGGCGTGAACGTCAACGAAACCTCCGGCAGCCCTTTCCAGAACGACCTGACCTTCCGCGGTTTCCGCGCCTCCCCGGTGCTGGGCAGCTCGCAAGGCATCTCGGTCTACCTGGACGGCGTGCGCGTGAACGAAGCCTTCGGCGACGTGATCAACTGGGACATGCTGCCCGAATCGGCGATCGGCAGCCTGCTGCTGGTTCCGGGCGCGAACCCTTTATATGGCCTGAACACCCTGGGTGGCGCACTTGCCTTCACCACCAAGTCCGGGCTGACCCATCCCGGCGGCGAATTCGAATTCTCGCTTACCGACAAAGGCCGGCGCCGTGCCGACCTGGGCTACGGCTGGCATGGCGAGAACGGCTGGCACAGCTTCATCGGCGGCACCTGGTTCGACGACGACGGCTGGCGCGACCACTCGTCCGGCCACCTCGGCAACGTGCTGGTAAAAGTCGGCCGCTCCCAGGGCGCCACCGACTGGTCGGCCACCTTGCTGGGCGGACGCAGCCGCCTGCTCGGGAATGGCCTGCTGCCCGACTCCTTGTATGAGACCGATCGGCGCGCCGTGTACACCTACCCTGACACCACCCGCAACCGCCTGGTGCAAGGCACCCTCAACCTGACCCACCGCTTCAGCCAGGACAGCGAACTGAGCGCCACCGCCTACGCACGCAACAGCCGCCGCGACACGGTCAACGGCGATGTCAGCGAAGAGTACGACGATTACGTCGAAGACTGCGCCGAAGGCTTCGACGACGACGGCGCGCCGCTCGAGCCGGACGAATGCGGCTTTACCCAGGCCGAAGGCGCGGCCCTGCATCCTGGCGTGCTGAACACCACCAGCACGCGCCAGGAAAGCCGCGGCATCAGCGCCGCCTTCAGCACCCGGCGCGGCGCGTTCCGCCTTGACACCGGCTTCAGCTTCGACCACAGCGAGGCCGAGTATGCCCAGTACGAACAGGAAGCCTTTATTACGGACGCCCGCGAAGTGATCGGCGACCCCGACGAGGAACGCGAACCGTCGTCTTCGGTCGTCGGCAGTGCGCGTGCCTGGGGCCTGTACGCCGCCGGCAGTTGGGCGATGCATCCGGGCACCCAATTGACGGCCAGCGCCCGTTTCAACCGCGCCCGCGTGAGCAATACGCTGACCAACGAACGTGGCGTGCAACCGCGCGAAAGCTTCACCTACACCCGCCTGAACCCTTCGCTCGGCATCACCCACCAGGTGGGCAATGGCGCGATGGTGTTTGCGAATGTCGCCCAGGGCAACCGCGTGCCCACCGTCATCGAGCTGGGCTGCGCCGACCCGGAAAACCCTTGCCGCCTGCCGGTCGGCCTGCAAGCCGATCCGTATTTGAAGCAAGTGGTCGCCCGTACGATCGAGGCCGGCGTGCGTGGCCGTCTGTCCGGCGGCAATTATTCGGTATCCCTGCACCGCACCGTCAACCGCGACGACATCCTCTTTCTCAGCTCGCCCTCGCGCCAGGGCTATTTTGCCAATTTCGAACGTACCCGCCACCAGGGGCTGGATGCCACCTTCGCCCAGCAGGTCGGACCATTCAACTTGCACTTTGCCTACAGCTACCTGAAAGCCGTGTACGACGCCGATGGCGAACTGTTCACCGGCGCGCGCAATGTCGAGGTGGAGCGCGGCATGCGCCTGGCCGGCCTGCCGCGCCACAGCGGCAAGCTGTCCCTGGATTGGGACGCCAGCCCGCTGCTTCGCTTCGGCGCCGACCTGCAGGCGAGCAGCAGCCTGGTCACGCAAGGCAACGAGGACGGCTTGATCGAAGACCTGGAACCCGGTGACGAACCGGAGCGCGCCGACTGGCGCGTGCGCGGTCATGCGCTGGTCAACCTGCGCGCCAGCTACCGCCCGACCCCGAAGTGGGAACTTTTCGCGCGCATCAGCAACGTCTTCGACCGCCGCTACGAAACCTTCGGCGCCGTGGCGCCGGATTTGTTCCCGAACGGGCAGCAACTGCGACCGCACGAGGGCGAGGTCGAACCCGAGCACGGCCGCTTCGTGGCGCCGGGTGCGCCGCGCACCTTCATCGCCGGCCTGCGCTATACCTTCTGACGGGGCGGCCGCGATGTTGGCGGCCGGCCGCTTCAGAACGTGTACTCGGCGCTGACCCCCATCATCCATTGCCGTCCGGTCCCGGCTTCGTAGTAGCGCCGGTTGGTGTCGCCGACGATCACCGATCCGACATAGCTGCGGTCGAACAGATTGTTCACCCGCAGGAATTGCCTGAAGCGCCAGCGATCGACCGACTGGCGCGCCTGGATGCGCGCATTCACCACCGCATAACCGGGTGCGGCGCGTTCCAGGTTCGTGTCTTCCGCATAGATCTTGCTCGAAGCGATAGTCTCGAGCGCCGCACTCAGTCGTCCGGCCGGCTCCGTCCAGGCCAGCTCGGCATACCCGTTGGCACGCGGCACGCCCGGCAAACGCTTGCCGGCGCTGACGCTGCCGAAGCCCGTCTCATAGGTCGCGCGCAGCAGTGTCAGTGCAGCGCGCGCACTGAAACCGGCGCCGAGCGACGATTCGAGCGACACCTCGGCACCGCGGCGCAGGGTCGAGCTGGCGTTGCGGTAACTGGTGCGTCCGCCGCTGGCCGTGTCGACCACCATCTCGTCCTCGGTGCGTGCCTGGAACAGGGCGGCATTGATGCGCGTGTCTTCGCCCAGTTGTGCCTTGGCGCCCAGTTCCAGGTGCTTGCTGCGCGCCGGCGCGAGATTGAAATTGAAACCGCCGCCGCTCGAATAAAACAGTTCGTTCAACGTCGGTGTTTCGAAGCCGCGCGCCGCGCTGGCATACACGTTCAGATTGCCGGACACCTTGTACAGCGCCCCCAGCACTGGCGTGATGCGGCTGTAGTCGACGGAACCGCTATCGTTGCCGTTGCTCAGGAAGCGGTCGTCCACGTCCACCTTCAGGCTGCTGCGGCGCAGGCCGGCCGTCAGCACCCAGGGACCGCCGGCCCATTCGGTCTGCACGTAAGGGTCGAGGTTCGACAGCTTGTCCTTTTCGTTGCGCCGTAGCGCACCCTTGACGCCCAACTGCGTCCCGAGAAAGTTTTCGTAACCCTGGCGGTCGTCGACCGAACGCCCGTATTCGATGCCGGCCGTGGTGCTGAGCTTGCCCCCGGCCAGCTGGCGCACCGTCATCCACTGGAGCTCCAAGCCATAGAAATCACGGTCGAAGTCGACCACGCCGCCGGAGTGGGTAGGCGGCGCCTGGAAGCCACGCGAGAACGCCTGGTACTGGATCACTTGCCGCTTGCCCACATACGCCATGACGCGCAGGCGGTCTTCGCCGAAGCGCTGCTCGAAGGCGGCGCCGCCCTGCTGGTGGTCGATGCTCTTGCGCGTGTCGTAGCGCTCGGCCAGGGCCCGGTTCGGCACCTGGGTATCGGTAAGGTCGATCTCGCCGGCGCGTGGGTCGCGCTGGAAAGTGTTCCAGGTGACGCCGAGCGGGTCCTGGGTATCGTCCTGGGTCAGGCTGCTGGCGGTGATCGTCAGGCGGCTGGTGTCGCTGGGTCGGGTGGTCAGCTTGGCAAAGCCCTGGTCGCGGCGCGCCGCGCTGTGGTCGCGGTAGCCGTCGGTACCGAAGCGCGAGGCGTCGATCACGTAGCCGATCCTGCCCGCTTCGCCCTGCGCATTCACGTCGACCTTGTAGGCGCCGTCGCTGCCGCCGGACACCGTGGTTTCCAGCGTCGGCCGGCCCTGGCCGTCACGCGTGAACAACTGCACCACGCCGCCGGAGTGATTCCCGTACAGGGCCGAAAACGGTCCGCGCAGCACTTCGATGCGCTCCGCCATGTCGAGGTTGAAGGTGGCCGCCTGGCCCTGCCCATCCGGCATCGAGGCCGGAATGCCGTCGGCAATCAGGCGCACCCCGCGCACGCCGAACGCCGAGCGGGCGCCGAAGCCGCGCGAGGAAATCTGCAAATCCTGGGCGTAGTTCTGGCGGTTCAGCACCACCAGCCCCGGCACCGCCACCAGCGCTTCCGAGGCATTCACGCGCAGTTGGGCATTGCCGATGCGCGCGGCGTCGACCACGTCGATCGCCGCCGGAAAGTCGTAGCTGTCGTGTTCGATGCGGCTGCCGGTGACCACCACCACCGGTACCGGCGCCGCTTCCGGTGCCGGCTCGGCCCCCAGGGCCGGTGCGCCGACGCAGCCGATGAACGCACTACCCGCATACAGCAAAGCAAGCGGCTTGCGCCGCAGGGGAAGCTGGACCATGCATGTCTCCATTGTTGTTTGCCATTGACGAAGCAATAACTCTGCCAGAGCACTGTGGGTATGAATGGCACGGCCCTTGCATAGCCTGGACTCTGCACACGCCACCTGCTGCCTGCCGAGGATGGAACCCGACAAACGGCGCAGTACCTGTTCCAGATCGGAACAGCTGGCGCAGCACTGTTTCAGTTCTGGACGGCGCACTCGGCACCGATCCAGCCGGGGACCCCATACAACATCAGAAAGAGGACGACATGAATCTCGCGGACATCAGCAAACTCGGCGTCGCCAATCCCTTCAAGCAGCGTTACGACAACTACATCGGCGGCAAGTTCGTGGCGCCGGTGAAGGGCGAGTACTTCCCCAACCTGACGCCGATCACCGGCCAGCCCTTCTGCGAGGTCGCGCGCTCCGGCCCTGAGGACATCGAACTCGCGCTCGACGCCGCCCATGCTGCGAAAGATGCCTGGGGCAAGACCTCGCAGGCCGAGCGCGCAGCCATCCTGAACCGCATCGCCGACCGCATGGAACAAAACCTGGCAACCCTGGCCACCGCCGAGACCATCGACAACGGCAAGCCGATCCGCGAATCCACCGCCGCCGATATCCCGCTGGCGATCGACCACTTCCGTTACTTCGCCGGCTGCATCCGCGCCCAGGAAGGGTCGGTGGCCCAGATCGACCACGAAACCTATGCTTATCACTTCCACGAACCGCTGGGCGTGGTCGGCCAGATCATCCCCTGGAACTTCCCGATCTTGATGGCCGTGTGGAAGCTGGCGCCGGCCCTGGCCGCGGGCAATTGCGTGGTGCTGAAACCTGCCGAACAAACGCCGGCCTCGATCATGGTGCTGGTCGAATTGATCGCCGACCTGCTGCCCCCGGGCGTGCTGAACGTCGTCAACGGCTTCGGCCTGGAAGCGGGCAAGCCGCTGGCCTCGAACAAGCGCATCGCCAAGATCGCGTTTACCGGCGAAACCACCACCGGCCGCCTGATCATGGGCTACGCCGCGCAGAACCTGGTCCCGGTCACGCTCGAGCTGGGCGGCAAGTCGCCGAACATCTTCTTCGAAGACGTGATGGATGCCGACGACGACTTCTTCGACAAATGCCTGGAAGGCTTTGCCATGTTCGCGCTGAACCAGGGCGAAGTCTGCACCTGTCCTTCGCGCGTGCTGATCCAGGAATCGATCTACGAGAAATTCATCGACCGCGCCCTGGCGCGCGTGGCCGCCATCAAGCAGGGCAATCCGCTGGACGCCTCGACCATGCTCGGCGCCCAGGCCTCGCAGGAGCAGCTGGAAAAGATCTTGTCTTACCTCGACATCGGCAAGCAGGAAGGCGCCGAAGTGCTGGCCGGCGGCGAACGCAACACCCTGCAGGGCGACATGAAGGAAGGCTATTTCGTGAAGCCCACCGTGTTCAAGGGCCACAACAAGATGCGCATCTTCCAGGAAGAGATCTTCGGCCCGGTGGTGGCGGTGACCACCTTCCGCGATGAAGCCGAGGCGCTGGCGATTGCCAACGACACCCTGTACGGCCTCGGCGCCGGGCTGTGGACGCGCGACGGCTCGCGCGCCTTCCGCGTCGGCCGCGCGATCCAGGCCGGGCGCGTGTGGACCAATTGCTACCACCTGTACCCGGCGCATGCGGCCTTCGGCGGCTACAAGCAGTCGGGCATCGGCCGCGAAAACCACAAGATGATGCTCGACCATTACCAGCAGACGAAGAACCTGTTGGTCAGCTATAGCCCGAAGGCATTGGGCTTCTTCTGAGCGGAGCGAGGCGGCCATGGACAGCGCAGACAGCATGAATGGCGGCGTGGACAGCAATGTGGACAGCAGTGTGGACAGCAACGTGGATGGCAGCGCCGATGAGAAAGACGGCGGCGTGCCCGCGCGCGTGGTCGCCACCGCCGCCGCCCTCGACTTGATCCGGCAATTGCGCCAGCGTCATGGCCCGCTGATGTTCTTCCAGTCCGGCGGCTGCTGCGACGGCAGCGCGCCGATGTGCTACCCGCTGGGCGAGTTCAGCATCAGCGACACCGACGTGCGCCTGGGCGAACTGAACGATGCCCCTTTCTACATGGGCGCCGAACAGTTCGCCTACTGGGAGCACACCCAGCTGATCATCGACGTGGTTGCCGGCAACGGCGGCATGTTCTCGCTCGATAACGGGACCGGGCAACGCTTCCTCACGCGCTCGCGCCTGTTCAGCGACGCCGAACTGGCGCAATTGCCGGCGCCGGTCACAGGGGCATCTGCATAACGACACGACACCAAGGAAACCATGAAAACGAAAGCAGCCATTGCCTGGAAAGCGGGGGAGCCGCTCTCCATTGCCGAGGTCGACCTGGAAGGCCCGCGCGCCGGCGAAGTCCTGGTCGAGATCAAGGCCACCGGCATTTGCCATACCGATTACTACACCCTGTCCGGCGCCGATCCGGAAGGCATCTTCCCGGCCATCCTCGGGCACGAGGGCGCCGGCATCGTGCTGGAAACCGGGCCCGGCGTCACCTCGGTGGAGCGCGACGACCACGTGATTCCCCTGTACACGCCGGAATGCCGGCAGTGCAAGTTCTGCCTCTCGCGCAAGACCAACCTGTGCCAGGCGATCCGCTCGACCCAGGGGCGCGGCCTGATGCCGGACGCGACCTCGCGCTTTTCCATCGACGGCCAGAAATTGTTCCACTACATGGGCACCTCGACCTTTTCCAATTACATCGTGGTGCCGGAAATCGCGCTCGCGAAAATCCGTGAAGACGCGCCCTTCGACAAGGCCTGCTACATCGGCTGCGGCGTCACCACCGGCGTCGGCGCGGTGGTGTTCTCGGCCAAGGTGCAGGCCGGCGCGAATGTGGTCGTGTTCGGGCTGGGCGGCATCGGCCTGAACGTGATCCAGGGTGCACGCATGGTCGGCGCCGACAAGATCATCGGCGTCGACCTGAACCCGGCCCGGGTCGAGATCGCGCGCAAGTTCGGCATGACCCATTTCATCAACCCGACCGAAGTCGGCAACATCGTCGACCACATCGTGCAGCTGACCGACGGCGGCGCCGACTTTTCCTTCGAATGCATCGGCAACACCACCGTAATGCGCCAGGCGCTCGAATGCACCCACAAAGGCTGGGGCCAGTCCTTCATCATCGGCGTCGCCGCGGCCGGGCAGGAGATCAGCACCCGCCCGTTCCAACTGGTGACCGGGCGCGAATGGAAGGGTTCGGCCTTTGGCGGCGCACGCGGACGCACCGACGTGCCGAAGATCGTCGATTGGTACATGGACGGCAAGATCAACATCGACGACCTGATCACCCACACCTTGCCGCTCGAACGCATCAACGAAGGCTTCGAGCTGATGAAGAGCGGGCAGTCGATCCGCTCGGTGGTGCTGTATTGAGGGAACAATCAACCATGGAGACGCAATCATGAGCGACACCGACATGAACACCGCAGTCAAGATCCATCCCGCCGTCGACAACGGCATCCCCCCTGCCGCGCCCGGCTTTGCCGGCGGCACCCTGACCTGCCTGTGCACCAGCAATCCGGTCACGGTCGAGTTGACCAGCCAGGTCGCGCACAACCATGTGTGCGGCTGCACCAAGTGCTGGAAGCCGGACGGCTCGCTGTTCTCGCAGGTGGCCGTGGTCGGCAAGGACAAGGTGAAGGTAACGGCCAACGAAGACAAGCTGCAGGTGGTCGACGAGAGCGCCACCATCCAGCGCCACGCCTGCCGCGATTGCGGCGTGCACATGTACGGGCGCATCGAGAACACCGGCCACGCCTTCTACGGGCTCGACTTCGTGCACACCGAGCTGTCGAAGGAGAGGGGCTGGTCGCCTCCGGAATTCGCCGCTTTCGTCTCCTCGATCATCGAGTCCGGCGCCCGTCCCGAAAACATGGGCGCGGTGCGGGCACGCCTGAACGAGATCGGCCTGCCGCCCTACGACGCCCTGTCGCCGCCGCTGATGGATGCGATCTCGACCCACGTCGCCAAGCAGCGCGGCGTGCTGAAGGACGCCTAGGACGAGCAGGGCGCAAGCAGCGAGGCAACAAGCAATGTAACGAGCAATGCCAGAGGCACGCCGGCGCACCCTGTCCACGCCGGCGTGCACGTTCACCGGAGACCCGAATGAAGCGATCTTTCCTGCTGCTGTCGTCGACCGCGTTGGCAGCAAGCCTGGCGGCGCCCCTGGCCGCGCAAGCCCACGACTACCCCACCAGCGGCCGCGTCGAGTACGTACTCGAATGCATGCAAAAGCACGACGGCAAATACGAGTACCTCTACAAGTGCTCCTGCGTCATCGATCACATCGCCAAGCAGATGTCCTACGACGAGTACGTGACGATGTCGACGGCGCTGCGCAACCAGACCATGGCCGGCGAACGCGGCGCGCTGTTCCGCGATCCCGCGCCGGTGAAAGAGATGGCAGGCAAGTACAAGGCCTTGCAGGCCAGCGCCGACAAGGCCTGCTACGTGCCGCAGCGTTGAACACCGGTGCTGCGTCACGGATGACACAGCGGGGTGGGACAGTGCCCGCAGGGACTGTCACAAATCTGAACAAAGTAGATAGCAGCAACAGCCGGGGCACAAGGCAGCACCGTTGGCACGCTCTGTGCTGTGGAGTAGAAGGGGCATCCCCAAGTCGCGGTTTGCAGGCCAAAGGAAATGGCCGCCGATAAAAACCATAGGAGACTTACCATGTCATTCCCAACAAGACTCATCCGCTGGTTGCCGTGCCTGGCGTTGCTTGCCGGACCGGCGCTGGCCGCCAATTCCGATGTGGAGCAATTGACCAAGGACCCGAAGAATTGGGCAATGCAATCTGGTAATTTCGCCAACCACCGGTACAGCGAACTGAAGCAAATCAACAGCAAGAACGCCAAGGACCTGCAGGTGGCCTGGACCTTCTCCACCGGCGTGCTGCGCGGCCACGAAGGCGGACCGCTGGTCATCGGCGACACCATGTACATCCACAGCCCCTTCCCGAACAAGGTATTCGCGATCGCGCTGGAAGACCAGGCCATCCGCTGGAAGTACGAGCCGAAGCAGGACCCGACCGTGATCCCGGTGATGTGCTGCGACACTGTCAACCGCGGCGTGGCCTATGCCAACGGCAAGATCTTCCTGCAGCAGGCCGATACCACCCTGGTGGCGCTGGACGCCAAGACCGGCGCCGAACTGTGGAAGGTCAAGGTCGGCGATCCGAAGATCGGCGAAACCACGACGAATACCCCGCACGTGTTCAAGGACAAGGTCCTGACCGGTATCAGCGGCGGCGAGTTCGGCGTGCGCGGCCGTGTTACCGCGCACGACATCAACACCGGCAAGGTGGTGTGGAAAGCCTATAGCACCGGCCCCGACAACGAACTCATGGTCGACCCCGCGAAAACCATGACCTGGACCGACGGCAAGATGGCGCCGATCGGCCCGGACTCCTCGCTGAAAAGCTGGCAGGGCGACCAGTGGAAGCTGGGCGGCGGCACCACCTGGGGCTGGTACAGCTACGACCCGGCGTTGAACCTGGTCTATTACGGCACCGGCAACCCGAGCACCTGGAACCCGCGCCAGCGTCCCGGCGACAACAAATGGTCGATGACCATCTTCGCTCGCGACCTCGACACCGGGCAGGCCAAATGGGTCTACCAGATGACGCCGCACGACGAGTGGGACTATGACGGCGTCAACGAAATGATCCTGGTCGACAGGAAGGTCAAGGGCCAGGCCCGCAAGGCTCTGGTGCACTTCGACCGCAACGGCTTCGCCTACACTCTCGACCGTGTGAGCGGCGAACTGCTGGTGGCCGAGAAATTCGATCCGAAGGTCAACTGGGCGACCCACGTCGACATGAAGAGCGGCCGTCCGCAAGTGGTGGCCAAGTACAGCACCGACAAGAACGGGCCGGACTTCAACTCGAAGGGCATCTGCCCGTCGGCGCTCGGCACCAAGGACCAGCAGCCGGCCACTTATTCACGCAAGACCGGCCTGTTCTACGTGCCGACCAACCACGTCTGCATGGACTACGAGCCTTTCCAGATCGAGTACACGGCCGGCCAGCCGTATGTCGGCTCGACCCTGTCGATGTACGCGGCGCCGAACAGCCATGGCGGCCTGGGCAACTTCATCGCCTGGGATGCCAGCACCGGCAAGATCGTCTGGTCCAAGCCCGAGAAATTCTCGGTGTGGAGCGGCGCGCTGTCCACCGCCGGCGACGTGGTGTTCTACGGCACCCTGGAAGGCCACATCAAGGCGGTCGACCACAACGGCAAGGAGCTGTGGAAGTTCAAGACCCCCTCGGGCATCATCGGCAACGTCCATACCTGGGAATACAAGGGCAAGCAGTACATCGGCGTCCTGTCGGGCATCGGCGGCTGGGCCGGGATCGGCCTGGCGGCTGGGCTGACCAAGGGTACGGAAGGCCTGGGCGCGGTGGGCGGCTACAAGGACCTGGCCAAGTACACCGAACTGGGCGGCGTGCTGACGGTGTTCGCACTGCCGGACCGCTAGGCCGCACAGCATGCCGTGCCGCGCGGCGGCTCTCATCGCCGCCGCGCATTTCGATGAACACCGGACACGGCGGCCGGCGCAGGATGCCGGCCGCCACGCCCACGCTTTGCCAGGAACCGAGATGAAATCATTGATGAAAGGGGCGCGCAGCGCAGCCCTGTGCTGGACCCTGGGCGCCTTCGCGGCCATTGCAGTCGCCGTGCCCGGCGCCGTGCTGGCCGCCGATACGCCGCCGTATAAAGTTGCCGAAGGCAACAAGGTCGATGCCCAGACCCTGAGCGGCTGGAAAACCTGGCGCGCCATGGCCTGCGAACGCTGCCACGGCGCCGCCCAGGAAGGCATGGTCGGCCCCTCGCTGGTCGATAGTTTGAAAGTCTTGAGCAAGGACCAGTTCAAGGTCGTGGTGCTGAAAGGCCGCATCGAAAAAGGCATGCCGAACTTCGACGGCAGCAAGATGGTGACCGAGAACATCGACAGCCTCTACGCCTACCTGAAGGGACGCTCCGACGGCGCCATCGAGCCGGGCCGGCTGCAGGAGATCGGAAAATGAGGAGCTGGCGCTTCCTCGCCGCGCTGGCCGGTTTGCTGACGGGGCTGGCCGGGTGGTCCGCCCCGGCCGCGGCGCAATCCGGCGCGCCTGATGCGCCCGGTGCGGACAAGGTGCTGCGCGTTTGCCAGGATCCGAACAACCTGCCACTGTCGAACCGGGCCGGGGAGGGCTTCGAGAACAAGATCGCGGCGCTGTTCGCCCAGCAACTGGGCTGGAAGCTGGAGCACACCTGGTTTCCGCAGCGTATGGGTTTCATCCGGAATACCCTGCGCGCCAAGGAAGAGCATTCCGAGCGCTTCAAGTGCGACCTCGTTACCGGCGTCGCCAAGGGTTTCGAACTGGCCGCCAACACCCATTCCTATTACCGCTCCAGCTACGCCATGGCCTATGTGAAGGGACACGGCCTGGACAAGGTGCGCAAGCTCGACGACCTGCTGGCGCTCGATGCCGGGCAACGTAAGAAACTGCGCATCGGTGCGTTTGCCGGTTCCCCGGTCACCGAGTGGCTGCTGCAGAACGGCCTGATGGAGCAGGTGAACTGGTACCAGAGCCAGACCGGCGACGCCGAGCAGTATCCCGGCGAGATCGTCGAAAAGGACCTGGCCAGCGGCAAGATCGACGTCGCCTTTGCCTGGGGCCCGATCGCCGGCTACTTCGCCAAGAAGGCGCGGGGGGCGAACATCGTCGCCGTTCCGCTGCAGTCGCGCCCGGGCATGAAGTTCGATTTCGAAATCGCCATGGGCGTACGCCATGCCGACAAGGATTTCCGCCAGTTGATCGACCGCCTGATCGACACCAACCAGGGCAAGATCCAGGCGATCCTCGAAGACTACGGCGTGCCGCTGTCGGCGCTGCCGCCTCCGACGTCTTCCCCACCTTGAGGACACCATGATCCGTATCCAGCAACAGCGCGGCAGGAGCGCGGGGCCGCCGCATGCCGCATGGGCTTTCGTCATGGCGCTGGCCGTGCTCCTGGCGCTGGGCGCCGGCGCCGCCTGGGCCCAGCCGGTGTCGCCGGCCGAGGTCCTGCTGTTCGAGACCGACCATTTAGCCAGGACAAAAGCGCCGGCGGTGCTGTTCTACGACTTTCGCAAGGTCAGCAACGTCGAGGCGGGTTGTACCGACACGGTCGAACTCGACCTGACGAAAGAAGACGGGCACATGCATGCGCAATTGCGCTTCTTGTCCGAAGTACGCAAGCGCGAACTGCCGGACATCGACGATGCCCACGGCAACCCGGTGCTGCTTGGTTTTCTCGAGCACGACATCGCCGAGATGAAACGCCTGACCGGCGGCTCCACCACTTATTTCCGCAAGCGCATCCGGATGGCGCTGGCCAACGCAGCGCAGCTGAGCAAGCAGACCATCAGTTTCCAGGGCAAGTCCTACGATGCCCAGGCCGTGCGCATCCAGCCCTACCTGGACGATCCGCTGCATGCGCGCTTCGAAGCTTACGTGCACAAGACCTATACCTTTGTCCTCAGCGATGCGGTACCGGGCGGCGTTTACCAGATAGCGACTTCCCTGGGAACGAGCGGCCCTGGCCGGACCATCAACGCGGCGGCGGACCCGGCCAAGGGCGTGCAGCCGGGAGCGCTGGCCGACGCCAGGGTGGCCAAGCGTCCGGAAAAGGCGGGCGAAGCACCATCGATTGAAGAAACACTGACCCTGGTCAGGGTTGCCGATCCGAAGCGCTAGGACCGCAGGCACGTCATCACCGGAGGACGCCATGGCGCGCCTGAAAGTTCTCGCATTCGATTACGCCATCGCCGGTGGTCCGGGCGCCCGTGCGGTGCCCTGCGCGCTGGCGCAGCAGGGCGGTATGCTGCTCCAGGCCCTGCTGGCCGACCTGGGCGCCGTGCCCGAGGTCGAGTTGCACACGATGCCGGCCGCGGGCGAGGCAGGGTGGCATGCCGATGCGGCGCCAGGCGGGCGTGCCTTCGACGAACGCTTCGCCGACTGCGTGCAGGCCGCCGATGCCGTCTGGCCGCTGGCCATGGAAACCGAGGGCTTGCTGGAAGCCTTGTCGCGCGACGTCCTGCGCGGCAAGCGGGTATTGCTGGGTAGTGCGCCCGGCGCGGTGCGCGTGGCGTCCAGCAAGCGCGAGATGGCGCGCGCGCTGCTGGACGCCGGCGTGCCGGCCGTGCCGACCTATAGTCCGCATGCGAGCCTGCCCGACGGGGCGGGCGCCTGGGTGGTCAAGCCGGACGACGGCGCCGGCTGCCTCGACACGCGCCTGTTCAGCGACCGTGCGGTGGCCCTTGCCCATATCCGCGCCCATGCCGGGCAAGACTACGTGCTGCAACCCTTCGTTGCCGGCGAGCTGGGCAGCCTGTCCCTGCTCTGCTGCGACGGCAAGGCCTGGGTTTTGTCCTGCAACCGCGAGCGTGTCGCCGTGCGCGACAACCGCTTCCATTTCCTCGGCAGTACCGTGAACGGCCTGCTTGACGCGGACGGGGCACTGGCCCGCCTGGCGCAGCAGGTGGCCGCGGCCCTGCCCACGCTCTGGGGGTATGTGGGGGTGGACTTCATTCGTCACGCCGGCGGCACCGTGGTGCTCGACGTAAATCCGCGCCTGACGGCGGCCTATGCCGGCCTGCATGCCTCGCTCGGCTGCAACCCGGCCGGCCTGGTCATCGACTTGCTGAAGGGGCCGGATGCGCTGCAGGCGGCGCCGCTTCCCATTACGCGTCGCCGCGCCGTCTGCGTCGACGTCGACAGTTTCGGCCAGCCCTGAACGCTGAACGCTGACCGCTGAGCGCTGAGCCCTGGCCTTGGCCGGACCGGTCACGCAGCCGCGCAGCCGGCCGGGGCGATTATTTGATCACCACGCCCCAAGGCAGCTTGCCGACCGGGATGTCGCGCAGCTTGGTGCGGCTGGCGGTGTCGATCACCGAAACATTGTTGCTGCGCCCGTTCGCCACGTACAGCTTCTTGCCGTCGGGCGTGAGGGCCATGTTCCACGGACGCTGGCCGACCGGTATCGTGGCCACGACCTGGTTGCTGGCGGTGTCGATCACCGACACGTTCGCGTCGCCGCCGTTCGACACATAGACCTGGCCGCCGCCCGGGTGCACGGCAATGCCGTTGGCGCGCAGTCCGGCCTTGATGCGCGCGACGATCGCATGGCTGCTCGTGTCGATGACGAAGACCTCGTTCGCGTTTTCGGTCGCAACGTAGGCGCGGCTGCTGTCGGGAAGGAAGCCGATGCCGCGCGGACGCGCCCCGACAGCCACCTGGGCCACCTGCTTGCGGCTGGCGAAATCGATGATGTCGACGGCATCGCCTTCTTCGGCGCTGACGAACAGCAGCCGCCCGTTAGGGCTGAACACCGCGTGCTCGGGATTCTTGCCGTGCACGGGAATCGCAAACGCCAGCTTGCCGCTGCGGGTATCGGTGACCGCGATCTCGTTCTTGCCTTCGATCGCTGCTACCACCCAGCGCCCGTCGGGCGAGATCGACACGCCTTCGGGCGACTCGCCCAGGGCCACCGCCGTGCCGAGCTTGCGCGTGGTGAGATCGAGCACATGCAGGCGATTGTTCGGCTGGTCGCTGACGTACAGCCGGCGGCCGTCGGCGCCGACCGCAAGCCCGCGCGGCTTGGTCCCGCCGGGCATTTCGCCGACCACCTGGTCGTTCGCGGTGTCGATCACGGAAATCGTGCCGCTGCCCTCGTTCGGCACGTAGGCAAAGGGGGCGGCAAGGAGCGGCGCGGGCAGGGCGGCGGCGAGGGCGGCAAGGCAAGCCAGCGCGGCTGGCGCGATGCGGCGGATAGGCGGCATGGTCATGCGTTCTCCAGGGTCAGTGAAACAGCGCTTTGTCCGGATGCTGGATGTTCAAGCGCTGCAGCTTGCGGTACAGGGTGTTGCGGCTGATGTTGAGTTCGCGCGCGACGCCGCTCATGTTCCATCCGTGGCGCTCCAGCGCCTGCAGCAGCACCTCGCGTTCCGCGCTTTCGAGCGCTGTCAGGGCCGGGTCCGACGCGCTGCCGGGCGCTGCGATGTTGGCAGTGGGGCCGGGGGACGGCGCCAGGGCCGGCCCGGGCGCCGTGTCGTCGAGGTCGAGCCTGTATTCCGGCGGCAGGTCGAGCAGGCCGAGGCTGTCCGATTCGCGCAGCGCGATCATGCTGCGCAGCAGGTGGCGCAGTTGGCGCACGTTGCCGGGCCAGCGCAGCCGGTCGAGCGCGGCCAGCAGGGGTTCCTCGAGTTCCACCACGCTGCCGTCGTCGCTTTCCTGGGCCACCAGGTGGGCAATCAGGGCGCGGCGGTCGGCGCGTTCGCGCAGGGGCGGCAGGCGCAACGTGACGCCTTGCAGCCGGTAATACAGGTCTTCGCGGAATTCGCCGGCGGCGATTTTTTTCGTCAGGTCGCAATGGGTGGCGCTGATCAGGCGGATGTCGAGCTTGACCGGCGCTTCGCCGCCGAGCGGCACCACCTCGCGCTCTTCGAGCACGCGCAGCAGCCGCGCCTGCAGGGTGAAAGGCATGTCGCCGATCTCGTCGAGGAAGAGGGTGCCGCCGTTGGCCTGCAGCAGCTTGCCGCGCTGGCCATCCTTGCTGGCGCCGGTAAACGCGCCCGACCGGTAGCCGAACAGTTCGCTTTCGATGAGGGACTCGGGAATCGATGCGCAATTGATCGCTACAAAGGGTTTGGCCGCGCGCGGGCCGGACAAGTGCATGGCGCGTGCGAATACTTCCTTGCCGGTGCCGGTTTCGCCCAGCAACACGGCCGATACGTTGCGCTCGGCAATGCGGCGGGCCGTGGCGACATGGCCGGCCAGTACCGGGTCGCCGAACTGTACGGTGTCGAGTGCGCAGGGCGCGCCCTGGGCGGCACTGGTGCCGGCGCCGGAATGCGTCAAGCGCGGCGCGCGGCGCAGGCCGTTGCCGGCTACCGGCTGGTAGACCACGGCGAAGAAGCGCGCGCTGTTGCGCACCTCGAAAATCGGCACCGGGTGGAAGGCGCGCCGCACGCTGCTGTCGACCAGGCCGGGGAAGGTAACGTTGAAGAGGTCGCCGATGTCGCGGCCGGCGATCTCGGCCGGGCTGTTGAAGCCGAGCTGGAACAGGGCGCCGCGGCTGGCCGCCAATACCTTGCCTTCCGCGTTGAGAGCGATCGCGCCTTCGTGCAGGGTGCCGACGAATTCGGGCCGGTTATGGAAGCGCAGGATGTAGTCATGGCGGAACTGGTGCAGGAACACCCG
>DAMABW010000047.1:0-16926 GCA_031999925.1 Massilia sp.
GCAGCGGATCGAGCAGACCGCGCAGGTCGTTGTGGTCGAGCTCGTACATCAGGGCCAGCAGTTCGCCCAGTTCGCCGCGCGGAAAGCCTTCGCGCGCGAACCAGCCGAGGTAATGGCCGGGCAGGTCGGCGATCTTGCGGCCCTCGTATTTACCGTAGGGCATCTCGCGGGTCAGCAGCAGGGACAGGTGTTCGGGTTTCATCGTGACGGCACTTTAGCAAATCCGACGAACGATGTAGCATTAAAACTACTGGGAGACTGCCATGGATACCGATTTCAACCTCGACCGTTTCGTCGCCGCGCAAGACCCGGTCTATTCCGACGTGCTGGCCGAACTGCGCACCGGCCACAAGCACACGCACTGGATGTGGTTCATCTTTCCGCAGATCGAAGGGCTGGGCAGCAGCGAGATGGCGCGCCGGTATGCGATCGGCTCGGAAGACGAAGCCGCCGCCTACCTGGCCCACCCGGTGCTGGGGCCGCGCCTGCGCGAATGCGCGCGCCTGGTTGCCACCCATGCCGACCGCGAGATCGGCGACATCTTCGGCAGCCCGGACGACCGCAAGTTCCATTCCTCGATGACGCTGTTCGCCGACGTCGCGCCCGACGAAGCCGTGTTCCAGACCTGCCTCGACATCTTTTTCGATGGCGAGGCCGATCCGGCGACGATGGCGCGGGTCTAGCTATTGAAGTCGACGCGCACCGGCAGTCGCGGCGGCTGCCAGCGGTAGCGCGGGTCGAACACATCCTGGCCCGGCTGGTCGCCTTGCCACTCGATGCCGAGCAGGTTGGTCAGGCTGTGCGCCAGCCAGTCGCCGCGTACCGGCAGTGTCAAGGCCGAACCCGGCGCCGTGTCCTGGTAGGAGCTCCACACCATCAGCGGAATCCGGTAGCCGTCGGGCGTGGTGGCGCTGTGGCCGGCGCGGTCGATGGTGTGGCCGACTTCCTGGCCATGGTCCGACAGGAATACCCACATCTGCTTGCCCGGCGCATGGCGGCTCAGATCGAGCGTGGCGGCCACGGTCTGGTCGTGGTAGCGCACGGCGGAGTCGTACTGGTTGCGCATGGCGCGCAGCCAGGCCGGGCGGCCCTGCTGGCGCAGGCGGGCATCGATGCCGTCGGCGGCATCGAGGAAGGGCCGCATGCCGGCCGGATGGCGCATCTCGTAGTCCGGATGCAGGCCCAGCATGTGCACCACGATCAGCTTGCGCGGCGCCTTGTCCGCCAGTGCGGTGCGCATCACCGGCAGCACCTGTTCGTCGAGTGCTTCCGAGCCGCGCCCCGGCTTGCGGTTCAGAATCTCGACGGTATCGGCCAGGCGCGCATGTTCCTGTTCGATGGCGAGGTCGTTGTGGTTGCTGATCCACCAGGTGCGGTAACCGGCGGCGCGGGCCAGCGCCAGCAGGTGCACGCGCCGGCTGGCGTCGGGCGCGCCGAAATAGAAGAGGTTGCGCAGGGCCGGCACGGTCGAGGCGTTTACCGACCAGGCATGGCGGAACACTTCCATGCGCTCGCCGAGTTGGCGCTGGCGTTCGAAAAGCTGCGGCGAGGTCGGGCGCGCATAGCCGTAGCTGCTCATGTTATTCCGGTTCATGCTTTCGCTGATCACCAGCACCAGGGTGTCCGGGCTGTCCTCGGCCAGGGTCGGTGCGAGCTGGCGCGCCGCCGCCAGCAGGCGCTGGCGCTGGCCTTCCATGTCGCTCCAGTGGCGGCGCAGGTCGCCGATGTCCTGGGCCCACTGCGGCCAGAACAGGGCGGGATGGTGGCGGCGCCAGGGTTTGCTGACCAGCGAGCCGAGGATCAGGGCCAGCATCAGCACGGCGATCGCGATGCGCCAGCCGCGCGGCTCGGGCAGGCGCGGCGGCATGCGCCACCAGAGGCGGATGCCGAGGGCCAGCACGGACGCGCAGAGCAGGGCGAACAGCGACCATTCGAGCATGTCGCGCCAGTACATCGCCGCGAATTCGCGCGATTCGGCAGGCGTGGTGTTGGCAACGGCGCTCAGCACCATCGAGCTGTTCGGCAGAGCGTCGTAGGCCGACAGGAGAAAGCCGCGCACGGCGCCATCGAGCACAAAGGCGAGGCCAAGTCCCAGGCAAAGCCAGCCCTGAACGCGGCGCCGGCCTTCGGTACGCATCGGCCACCACAGCCAGAACCAGCCGGGCAGGGCCAACACCAGCACTTGCCAGGCGCGGGTGCCGGCGTGACCGGCGTTGATCGCCGCCAGCACGGCCAGGAAAGGAAGCAGCAGCGGCAGCGCCTGGCGCAGGCGCAGGGAGAGTGGCGCGCCCGGGGCGCGGTCGTCGACGCGGGACTTCATGGGTGGTGTTCCGGGAAGCGCGGGCTTAGCGGGATGCGCCCAGGCGTGACGGCCTGAGGCGGGAGAGAGGACTGGCGCGGACGGCGAGCTTCGACAGGTTCATGCGGACTCTTCACTTAAAGTTACTATGATGAAACTTCTTCCCGGCGGCAAGTTTATCGGGATGGGTGTGAAGATTTCGTTAAACGCAGAAAATATTTGTGCGCATGCTTGCTATGACATGCGCGGGAACGCGGGCTTGTTGTGCGTATAATCCGCGAAGCTATTCATCAATTTTTAGAAATCAACAATTCATGGCTTCATCTTCCGACAACATCAGTATGGCCGTGTTCTGCGACTTCGAGAACGTCGCCCTCGGCGTGCGCGATGCGAACTACGAGAAATTCGATATCAAGCCGGTTCTCGAGCGCCTGCTCCTGAAGGGCAGTATCGTGGTCAAGAAAGCCTATTGCGACTGGGACCGCTACAAGGGCTTCAAGTCGACCATGCACGAAGCGAACTTCGAGCTGATCGAAATCCCGCACGTGCGCCAGTCCGGCAAGAACTCGGCCGACATCCGCCTGGTCGTCGACGCGCTCGACCTCTGCTACACCAAGTCGCACGTGAACACCTTCGTCATCATCAGCGGCGACTCCGACTTTTCGCCGCTGGTGTCGAAGCTGCGCGAGAACGCCAAGCAGGTGATCGGCGTGGGCGTGAAGCAGTCGACCTCCGACTTGCTGGTGGCCAACTGCGACGAATTCATCTTCTACGACGACCTGGTGCGCGAAGTGCGCCGCGCCGCCGCGAAACGCGACGAACGCAAGGCCCAGCCGCAGTCGAAGCGCCCGAGCGACGACAAGCGCAAGGAAGAACTCGAGGCGCGCAAGACGCAGGCCCTGGAGATGGTGGTCGAGACCTTCGACGCCCTGGTCTCCGAGCGCGGCGACACCGGCAAGATCTGGGCGTCGCTGCTGAAGGACACCCTGAAGCGCCGCCGTCCGGAATTCTCCGAGGTGTATTACGGTTTCCGTACCTTCGGCAACCTGCTGGAAGAAGCCCAGGTGCGCGGCCTGTTCGAATTCGGCCGCGACGAAAAATCCGGCACCTATGTCTACCGCAGTAGCGCGGGTGCGGCTGCCGCGCCGGCGGAAGCGGCGGCCGAGGCGTCTGTGCCCGACCTGTCCGCGCAGGCCGGCGAAACCGTTGCAGCGGCACCGGCCGCGGCGGCGGAAGACACCCGCGGCGAAGGGCGCCGCCGTGGCGGCCGTGGCCGCAAGGGCTCCGCGCGCAACGAGACGCCGATCGTGGCCGTGACGCCGGACGAACTGGGTCAACTGGAAGCGGGCACGCAGGCGTGGCCAGAAGCCCCAGTCGAACCGGCCGCTGCCGAGGCGGCGGCCGATGTCGCTCCGGAAGCAGTCGTTGCCGAGGCCGCACCCGAGACTCCCGCAGTGACCGAGGAAGCCCCTGCGAAGCCGCTGAAGGAACGTCGCCGCACGCCGCGCAAGCCGGCCGTCAAGAAGGCAAGCGCTGGCGCCGAGGGCGATGCCGCCGCTGCCGAACTGGCGCCGGTCGGCGTTGCGCAGGACGCTGCCACCGCTGTTGCCGGTGCCGCCGGCCTGCCCGCGGCCGAAGGCGCCGCCGCCGAAGCACTGGGCGCACTCTTGCCGGAAGCAGCAATTCCTGCGATCGGCGAGAATGAAGCCAATGCTGTGGAAGCAGACGCGGGCGAGGGCGAGGCGGACAGCGCCAAGCCTGCGCGCAAGAAGTCTGCCAAGCCCGCGCACAAGGCCCCGGCCCGCAAGCCTGCCACGCGCAGCCGCCGTCCGGCCAAGCCGAAGGCCGAAGGCGCTTAAGGGAACTTAAGGGAACCTCGGGAGCAGGCGCGCATCGGCGCAGGAGGCGCTGCCACAGCACGGTCCACGCCGCGCCGGGTTGACCCGGCGCGCGTGCTGCGGTCTAACGTTGTTCGCCTGAGGTGAAATGCCATGCGTGTTCCTGCCGGATTGCCGCTCCTCCTCCTTCCCTTCTTCCTGGCCGCCGCGCCCCTGGCCTCGGCCGCGCCGCCCGCACCCGCACCGTCGCACCCCATCCTCGGCATCTGGAAACTCTCGCTGCCTTCGCTGGGCTGCTCGGAAACCTACCGCTTCCGCGGCGACGGCACCACCCTCGTCACCAGCGCGGAGGAGGTGTCCGAGAGCGAATTCCGGATTCCCGACCAGCCCAGCGAGAAGGGTTTCTACAAGCTGGAAGACCGCATCGTGAAGGACAATGGCAAGAAGGATTGTTCCGGGGCGATCATGAAGGTGGGCACGCAGGCGACCAACTTCGTGCGCTTCCATCCTTCGGGCGGCTTGTTCCTGATGTGTACGGACGAGACGATGGAGGCGTGTATCGGGCCATTCGAGCGGGTCGAGGGCGAGGAAGCGTGATATGGCGGGCCGTTGTAGGGTGGGCTCGAGAGCCCACCCTACGAAAAACCGGTGATCGGCCGCCGCAGTCCGAAAACGACCATCAATTCCAGGGTGACCAGCCGACTGTTCTGGGTGTATATTGCTGGGCGAAACGACAACACCTCGGATTTTCATGTCACCGGCTCTACTGTTCTGCATCCTGATCGGCTACTTCGCGCTCCTGCTCGGCGTGGCCTGGGCAACCTCCCGCAACGCCAACAACGACAGCTTCTTCATCGGTAACAAAAGCAGCAACTGGATGCTGGTCGCCTTCGGCATGGTCGGCACCACGCTCTCCGGCGCCACCTTCATCAGCGTGCCGGGCGCGGTTGGCAAGGATGCCTTCGGCTACGGCCAGATCCTGATCGGCTACGTGATCGGCTACATCGCCGTCGCCTACATCCTGCTCCCGCTCTATTACCGCCTGAAACTGACATCAATTTATCATTATCTGGATGTGCGCCTGGGCCGGCGCGCCTACCAGAGCGGGGCCGGCTTCTTCATCATTTCGCGCCTGCTGGGCTCGACCGCGCGGCTCTACCTGGTCGTGAATATCCTGCAAGCCATCATCCTCGACAGCCTCGGCATCCCGTTCTGGCTGACGACGCTGGTGATCCTGGGCATGATTTTGATGTACACCTACCAGGGCGGCGTGAAGACCATCGTCTGGACCGATACCCTGCAAACCAGTTGCATGCTGTTCGGCCTGTTCGCCTGCGTCTGGTTCCTGCTGGACCAGCTCGACATGTCGATGACCGACAGCCTGAACGCCATGCAGTCGCAAGGCCTGGCGCGCATCTTCACCCTCGACTTCGACAGCCCCAACTTCTGGCTGAAGCAGATCGTGGCCGGCATCTTCATCGTGCTGACCATGACCGGCATGGACCAGGAAATGATGCAGAAAACGATTTCCGTGAAAACCCTGAAGGACTCGCAAAAGAATTTGCTGAGCCTGACCGCGGTGCTGGTGGTCGTACTGTCCGCCTTCCTGTTCCTGGGCGGCTTGCTCTACCTGTACGCGCCGACGGTCGGCGTGCTGGCGACCGGCGACAAGATCTTCCCGGCCGTGGTCATGGGTCACCTGCCGGCGGCGGTGCAGATCATCTTCCTGATCGCGCTGGTCTCGGCCCTGTTCCCGAGCGCCGACGGGGCGATTACCGCGCTCACGTCCACCTTCTGCATCGACATCCTCGGCATCAAGCGCCGCCCGGACCTGAGCGTCGAGCGGCAGGAACAACTGCGCCGCCACGTCCACCTGGGCTTTGCCGCGCTGTTCCTGGTGCTGGTGATGGGCTTCAAGTGGATCGACGAACCGAGCATGATCGTGATCATCCTGAAGCTGGCCGCCTACACCTATGGCCCGCTGCTCGGGCTGTTCGCCTTCGGCATGCTGACGCGCCGCACCCTGACCGACCGCCTGGTGCCGTACGTGACGATCGGCGCTCCGGTTCTTTGTGCACTCCTTGAGCACTATCAACAGTATCTGCTGGGCAATTATCGCCTTGGCCTTGAACTGCTGATCCTGAATGGCATACTCGTGTTCGCCGGTTTATTCGCGATCTCCCAGCGGGAAGACGTGAACAAGGCGGCTGTCGCAGCGTAACGTTCCAACCGCACCACAACCTTTTAGCGGAGTTCCGATGTCTTTCAAGCCCCTGTCTTCCTTGCGCCGCGGTATCGGCATGCTCTGGCGCGGCCTCGACGCCACGCGCCGGTTCGTGCTGAACATGTTCTTCCTGCTGATCGTGATCGTGCTGTTGATCGGCATCTTCAGCGGCGGCGCCAAGCCGCTCGTGGCCAAGACCGCGCTGGTGCTGGAACTGCGCGGCGACCTGGCCGAGCAGAACACCGGCAGCTTCAGCGACACCCTGCTGGCCAACGTCGGCGGCGAAACCCGGCGCACCATCCAGCTGCGCGACCTGCTGACCGTGCTCGACGCCGCCGCCAAGGACGACAACATCACCAGCGTCGTGCTGCTGCTCGACGAAATGGAAGGCGGCGGCCTGGCCCAGTTGCGCGAAATCGGCGCCGCCATCGACCGCGTGAAGGCGGCCGGCAAGCGCGTGGTGGCCTGGGGCGGCATGTACGACCAGAAGCGCTACCTGCTGGCCTCGCACGCCAACGAGGTCTACGTGCACCCGATGGGCATGGTGATGATCGAGGGCTTCGGCCGCCACCGCAACTACTACCGCGACGCCCTCGACAAACTGGGCGTGACGGTCAACCTGATCAAGGTCGGCACCTACAAGAGCGCGGCCGAGCCGTATATTTCCAACGCGCCGTCGCAGGCGGCGCTGGAAGCCGACACCTACCTGTACGGCGACCTGTGGAACAACTACACCGCCGCCGTCGAGAAGAACCGCAAGCTGGCGGCCGGTTCGGTCGCACGCGGCATCGACCAGTTGCCGCAGTTGATGGAAGCGGCCGGCGGCAGCGCCGCCCAGGTGGCGCTGAACCAGAAGCTGGTCGACGGCATCAAGACCAAGGACGAAGTGCGCGCCATGATGATCAAGCGCGGCGCCTTCGACAGCTCGATCGACTCCTTCCGCCAGGTCTCGTTCAACGACTACCTGGGCCGCAATCCGCGTCCGGTGCTGGGCGACGCGGTCGGCGTGATCGTGGCCGAAGGCGAGATCGTCGACGGCCAGGGCGGCCCGGGCGCGGTCGGCGGCATCTCCACCGCCAACCAGATCCGCCAGGCGCGCGAGGATGACCAGATCAAGGCCGTGGTGCTGCGTGTCGATTCGCCCGGCGGCAGCGCCTACGCATCGGAACTGATCCGGCGCGAGCTGGAACTGACGCGCGCGGCCGGCAAGCCGGTCGTGGTCTCGATGGGCAACGTCGCCGCATCCGGCGGCTACTGGATCTCGATGGCGTCCGACGAAGTCATCGCCGATCCGGCCACCATTACCGGTTCGATCGGCGTGTTCGCGATCCTGCCGACCGCCGACAAGGTGGCCGACAAGCTGGGCGTGCGCACCGGCGGCTACACCACCACCTGGCTGGCCGACGCCTACAACCCGCTGCGTCCGATGGACCCGCGCTTCACCCAGCTGATCCAGTACAGCATCAACAACGTCTACAAGGAGTTCACCACCAAGGCCGCGGTGGCGCGCAAGACCAGCGCCGCCAAGATCGACGAAGTGGGGCAGGGCCGCGTCTGGACCGGCGCCCAGGCCAAGGAACGCGGCCTGGTCGACACCCTGGGCAGCTACGGCGATGCGCTGCGTTCGGCCGCCAAGCGCGCCAAGCTGGGCGACGACTTCCGCGTCTCGTACGTCGAGCGTCCGGGTTCGAAGTTCGAGCGCTTCCTGGAAATGATGGGTGCCTCGGCGCAGACGGCGGTCAACATCCAGGTCAAGCTGGGCATGCTGCCGGACGCGCTGCCGGCAGGCGCGGTGGCCGGCGTGGCGAAGGACTTGGGCTGGCTGAACGAACTGGCCGATGGCAAGAAGCCGTTCGCCGCGGTGACCCATTGCCTGTGCGAGCTGCCATGAGGGCTTGATGAAGGTGTGAATTTGTAACGGCTGTTACAAATGCCGGAGGCGGGCGCTGGGTTCCAGCGCCCGTTTTCGGTTACGCGCAGGGCTAACTTCGTGCTTCGTTCGGCGAACGGTGTTAAACCGCGTAAAGATGGGCGACACATGCTGCGCGGAGGGTGTTTCTGGACACCGCGCTATGTACGTTACGAAACAATAACGTGCACTGCTCCATGATACATTCCAAGCTGATTCATTGTGCATTTGTCAGCGCGTATAACAAGGAACAGCATGGATTCTCCCGTCTCGCCCAACAAGCCCGCCCTTACCCAGCCTCAGCCACGCCCGCGGCGCAGCCGTCTCATCGGCAGTATCGTCGCCATCCTGGCCATGGTCGCCCTCGGCGCCCTGGCCTGGTACCTGACCCACCGCACGCCGGAAGGCGCGGGCGGTCCCGGCGCGGCTGGCGCACGGCAGGGCGGGGCGGCGGGCGGCGCGGGTGCGCGCGGGCCGGGCGGTCCGGGCGGCGGACGCGGCGGGCCGGCCACCACGGTCGGTGTCGCCACCGCCGAGCAGGTCGATTTGCCGGTCACGCTGGAAGCGCTAGGCACGGTGGTGCCGGCCGCGGTGGCGACGGTGCGCCCGCAAGTCTCGGGCGTCCTGCAAAAGATTAACTTCACCGAAGGCCAGGTCGTGCGCGCCGGCCAGGTGCTGGCCACGATCGACCCGCGCACCTTCGAGATCGCGTTGCTGCAGGCCACCGGCCAGCGTCAGCGCGACGAAGCCCAACTGGAAAGCGCGCGCCTGACCCTGTCGCGCTACCGCACCCTGCTGGAACAGGACTCGATCGCACGCCAGGAAGTCGATACCCAGGCCGCGCTGGTGAAACAGCTGGAAGGCGCGATCACCACCGACCGCGCCGCCGAAAATCAGGCGCGCCTGAACCTCAGCTACACGCAGGTGAAAGCGCCGATCGCCGGCCGCGTCGGCCTGCGCACCGTGGACATCGGTAACCTGGTCGGCAGCGGCGACGCGAATGGCATCGCCGTGATCACCCAGTTCTCGCCGATCGACGTCGAGTTCGCGGTGCCGCAGGACGGCGTGCCCGAACTGCAGTCGCGCATCGTGGCGAATGCCACGCTGCCTGCCATCGCGCTCGACCGCACCCGCACCAACGAGCTGGCCCAGGGCCGCTTTGCCGCGCTCGACAACCAGGTCGATGTGCAGACCGGCACCGTGCGCGCCAAGGCCCGCTTCGAGAACAAGGACAACAAGCTGTTCCCGAGCCAGTTCGTGAACCTGCGCCTGCAGGTGCGCACCATCGAGAACGCGGTGGTGGTGCCGGTGAACGCGCTGCGCCACGGCGCCAACGGCGACTTCGTGTTCGTGCTGAACGAGCAGGCCAAGACGGTCTCGATGCGCGGCGTGAAGCGCGGCCAGGCGACCGTCGACAAGATCCAGGTGCTCGAAGGCCTGAAGCCGGGCGAGCGCGTGATCACCGAAGGCGCCGACCGCCTGAAGGATGGTGCCAAGGTGACCTTGCCGGGCGAACGTCCGCAAGGCGCGCAGGGGCAGGGAGGCGAGCGCCCGCGCCGCCAGCGTGAAGGAAGCGCGCAATGATGATCGATGTAGGGTGGATGGTTACGCCATCCACGCGTTCAACGCACGTTGGCGTTCGCGCGGTGCGTGATGCACACGAGGTAGCAGCATGAGTCCATCCGGCCCATTCATCCGCCGCCCGGTCGCCACGGCCCTCCTGATGCTGGCGATCGTGCTGGCCGGCCTGGTCGGCTATAAATTCCTGCCCCTGTCGGCGCTGCCGCAGGTCGACTTCCCGACCATCCAGGTGCAGACCCTGTACCCGGGCGCCAGCCCCGAGGTCATGTCGCGCACCGTCACCGCGCCGCTGGAACGCCAGTTCGGCCAGATGTCGGGCTTGAGCCGCATGAGTTCCACCAGCGCCGCCGGCGTCTCGGTGATCACGCTGCAGTTCGGCCTGGGCCAGACCCTGGACGTGGCCGAGCAGGAAGTGCAGGCCGCGATCAATGCCGGCGGCTCGTTGCTGCCGGCCGACTTGCCGGCGCCGCCGGTCTACGCCAAGGTCAACCCGGCCGATGCGCCGGTGCTGACCCTGGCGATCACTTCCGACACCATTCCCCTGACCGAAGTGCAGAACCTGGTCAACACCCGCCTGGCGCTGAAGATCAGCCAGGTCTCGGGCGTGGGCCTGGTGTCGCTGTCGGGCGGCCAGCGACCTGCCGTGCGCATCCAGGCCGATACCGAAGCCCTGGCTTCCTATGGCCTGGGCCTGGATTCGCTGCGCACCGCGATCACGGCGGCCAACGCGAACAGCGCCAAGGGCAGCTTCGACGGTCCGTCGCGCGCCTACGCCATCAACGCCAACGACCAGCTGGTGACGGTGCCCGATTATAAAAACCTGATCGTCGCCTACCGCAATGGCGCGCCGGTGCGCCTCGAAAACGTGGCGCAGGTCGTCGACAGCGCCGAGAACGTGCGCCTCGGCGCCTGGGCCAACCTGAAGCCGGCGATCATCCTGAACGTGCAGCGCCAGCCCGGCGCCAACGTCATCGCCACCGTGGACGCGATCAAGGAACGCCTGCCCGAACTGCAGGCCGGCCTGCCGGCCTCCTTGCGCCTGGACGTGCTGAGCGACCGCACCACCGGCATCCGCGCCTCGGTCGAGCACGTGCAGATCGAGCTGCTGCTGGCCGTCGTGCTGGTAGTGCTGGTGATCTTCGCCTTCCTGCACAGCATCCGCGCCACGGTGATTGCCAGCCTGGCCGTGCCGATCTCGCTGATCGGCTCCTTCGGCGTGATGTATTTGCTCGGCTACAGCCTGAACAACCTGTCGCTGATGGCGCTGACCATCGCCACCGGCTTCGTCGTCGACGACGCGATCGTCATGATCGAGAACATCGCGCGCTACATCGAGGAAGGCGAAAAGCCGATGGCCGCCGCCATCAAGGGCGCGGCCCAGATCGGCTTCACCATCATCTCGCTGACGGTGTCCCTGATCGCGGTGCTGATTCCGCTGCTGTTCATGGGCGACGTGGTCGGCCGCCTGTTCCGCGAATTCGCGGTGACCCTGGCCATTACCATCCTGATTTCCGGGGTGGTCTCGCTGACCCTGGTGCCGATGATGTCGGCGCGCTGGCTGCGCAGCCACGAAGAGGAAAAGCCGGGCAAGTTCGCCGTCAAGACCCAGGCCTTCTTCGACCGTGTGATCGCGAAATACGACCGTGGCCTGGAGTGGGTGCTGGCGCGCCAGGGCCTGACGCTGATCGTGGCCGTCGCCACGCTGGCGCTGACCGCGCTGCTGTGGGTGGTGATCCCGAAAGGCCTGTTCCCGATCCAGGACACGGGCCAGTTGCAGGCAAGGGTAGAGGCACGCCAGGCGATCTCGTATGCGCGCATGGCCGAGATGCAGCAAGCCGCGGCGAAACAGATCCTGGACGATCCGGCCGTGGAATCGCTGTCCTCGAACGTGGGCGTGGACGCCGCCAACAACACCATGCTGCACGCCGGCACCATGCTGATCAACCTGAAGCGCGACCGCGATGGCGACATCGACGAGATCATGACACGCCTGAAGAACCGCGTGGCGAATGTGGCCGGCCTGACCCTGTACCTGCAGCCGACCCAGGATCTGACCATCGACGCCGAAAGCGGCCCGACCCAGTACCGCGTGTCGCTCGAAGGCGCAGACAACGCCACCGTCACCGAATGGGCGCACAAGCTGGTCGACCGCATGGCGCAGCAAAAGCAGCTGCGCAACGTGACCACCGACGCCGGCGCCATGGGCGCGGCCGCCGTGGTCCACATCGACCGCGACACCGCCTCGCGCCTGAACATCACGGCGTCCGCCATCGACGATGCCCTGTACAGCGCCTACGGCCAGCGTATCGTCTCGACCATCTTCACCGAAACCAACCAGTACCGCGTGATCCTGGAAGCCCAGCAGGACGAGGCGATGTCGCTGGCCAGCCTCGGGCGCCTGCAACTGCGTACCGGCTCCGGCGAGCCGACCCCGCTGTCGGCCGTGGCCACCATCCGCGAGGAAGAAGCGCCGCTGCAGGTGACCCACGTGGCGCAGTACCCGGCCACCACCATCGGCTTCGACACCGCCAACGGCGCTTCGCTCGGCCAGGCGGTCGACGCGATCCGCGCCGCCGCCGCCGACATCAAGCTGCCGCCGGCGGTGACGCTGACCTTCCTCGGCGCGTCCGGCGCCTACGAAAAATCGCTGTCGAACCAGCTGTGGCTGATCCTGGCCGCCGTTGTCTGCGTCTACATCGTGCTCGGCGTGCTGTACGAGAGCTACATCCACCCGTTGACCATTCTCTCGACCCTGCCGTCGGCCGGCGTCGGCGCGCTGCTGGCGCTGTGGGTGACGGGGCAGGGCCTGGGCGTGATCGGCATCATCGGCATCATCCTGCTGATCGGCATCGTCAAGAAGAACGCGATCATGATGATCGACTTCGCCATCGAGGCCGAGCGCGACCAGGGCAAGTCGCCGGTTGACGCTATCCGCCAGGCGGCGCTGCTGCGCTTCCGCCCGATCCTGATGACGACCCTGGCCGCGCTGTTCGCCGCCGTGCCGCTGATGTTCGGCTGGGGCGAGGGCGCCGAGCTGCGCAGGCCCTTGGGCCTGGCGATCTTCGGCGGCCTGATCGTCAGCCAGCTGCTCACGCTGTTCACCACGCCGGTGATCTACCTGGCGTTCGACCGCACCGCGCGCCGCTGGTCCGGTAAAGCCCCGGCCAAGCCGAAAGAGGTCGGCGCATGAATTTGTCGAAACCCTTCGTCCAGCGCCCGATCGCGACCGTCCTCCTGACGCTCGGGCTGGCACTGGCGGGGATTGCCGCCTTCTTCGTGCTGCCGGTGTCGCCGCTGCCGCAGGTCGATTTCCCGGCCATTTCGGTGTCGGCATCCTTGCCCGGCGCCAGCCCGGAAACCATGGCCAGCAGCGTCGCCACGCCGCTCGAGCGCAGGCTGGGCGTGATCGCCGGCGTCAACGAAATGACCTCGAACTCGGGCAACGGCTCGACCCGCATCAACCTGCAGTTCGAACTGAACCGCAAGATCGACTCGGCCGCGCGCGAAGTGCAGGCCGCGATCAGCGCCTCGCGCGCCGACTTGCCGTCCACCCTGCGCAGCAACCCGACCTACCGCAAGGTGAACCCGTCGGATGCGCCGGTGATCATCCTGGCGCTGACGTCAAAAACGCGCAGCCCCGGCCAGATCTACGACGCCGTCTCGAACATCATCCAGCAGCGCCTGGCCCAGGTGCCGGGCGTGGGCGAGGTCGAGATCGGCGGCGGCTCGCTGCCGGCCGTGCGCGTGGAACTCAATCCTTATGCGCTTAATAAACTGGGCGTGTCAGCCGAGGACGTGCGCGCCGCGATCCAGGCCAGCAACCCGAACCGCCCGAAAGGCGCGATCGAGGGCAGCGGCAACCGTTTGCAGATCTATTCGCAGGCCGATACCCCGACCAATGGCCGCAGCGCCGCGGACTACCACGACCTCGTGGTGGCCTGGCGCAACAACGCAGCCGTGCGTTTGAGCGACGTGGCGAACGTCATCGACGGTCCGGAAAACATCAACACGCTCGGTCTGTTCAACGGCGAGCCGGCGGTGATCGTGCTGATCACGCGCCAGCCCGCCGCCAACGTGATCGAAACCGTGGACGGCGTGCGCGATTTGCTGCCGACCCTGCAGTCGCAGCTGCCAGGCGACATCACGCTGCAGGTGGCCTCGGACCGTACCAACTCGATCCGCTCGTCCTTGCACGAGATCGAATTCACGCTGCTCATTTCGATTTTGCTGGTGGTGCTGGTGGTGAGCGTATTCCTGCGCAGCGTGCGCGCCACCGTGATCCCGGCGGTGGCCACCGTGGTCTCACTGCTCGGCACCTTCGGCGTCATGTGGATGCTGGGCTTCTCGCTCAACAACCTGTCGCTGATGGCGCTGACGGTCGCTACCGGCTTTGTCGTCGACGACGCCATCGTGGTGCTGGAAAACACGGCGCGCCACATCGAAAAGGGCATGGACCGCATGCAGGCCGCGCTGCTCGGTGCGCGCGAGGTCGGCTTCACCGTGCTCTCGATCAGCCTGTCGCTGGTGGCGGTCTTCATTCCGCTGCTGTTCATGGGCGGGCAGGTGGGCCGCCTGTTCCGCGAATTCGCCGTCACCCTGTCGGCGGCGGTGATGATCTCGCTGGTGATCTCGCTCACCACCACGCCGATGATGTGCGCCTGGCTGCTGAAGAAGGGCCACACCATCGAGCGTCCGCCGGGTCGCCTGGCGCGCTGGTCGGAGAATGGCTTCAACCGCTTGCTGAAGAGCTACGAGCATGCGCTCGACTGGGCCCTGGCCAGCCGCGGCCTGGTGATGCTGATCCTCGCCTTCGTGGTGGCGCTGAACGTGTATCTGTTCTCGGCGGCGCCGAAAGGCTTCTTCCCGCAGCAGGACACGGGCCAGATCAACGGCGGCATCCGCGCCGACCAGAGCATTTCCTTCCAGGCGATGCAGGCCAAGATGCGCCAACTGGTGAACATCATCAAGCGCGATCCGGCCGTGGACACCGTGGTCGGCTTCACCGGCGGCGGGCGCGCCGGCGGCGGCTTCATGTTCATCAATCTGAAACCGGCCTCGGAACGCGACGTGAAGGGCCAGGCCGTGATCGCGCGCCTGCGTCCGCAGCTGGCGAAAGTCACCGGCGTGTCGCTGTTCCTGAACCCGGTGCAGGACTTGCGCATGGGCGGGCGCTCGTCGAACTCGACTTACCAGTACACGCTCAAGAGCGACAGCAGCACCGACCTGAAGGTGTGGGCGGCGCGGCTGGCCGACGCGATGAAGAGCCAGAAGGCGCTGGTCGATGTCGACACCGACCAGGCCGAGAACGGCGTCGAGATGTTCGTCACCATCGACAAGGAAAGCGCCGCGCGCCTGGGCATCAGCACGCGCGACGTCGACAACGCCCTGTACAACAACTTCGGCCAGCGCCAGGTGGCGAATATCTACGATGAGCTGAACCAGTACCACGTGATCATGGGCGTGGCGCAGAAGTATGCGCAGTCGCCGGAAGCGCTGAAGGATGTGTACGTGCCGGCGCGCGCTACCGGAACCGGCAGCAGCAGTGGTACGTCGACCGCGTCGGCGGCGTCGACGGGCACCGGCTCCGGCGTCTCCGCCACCGGTGCCATCAGCGCCAACGGCACGCCGACGCCGGCATCGAGTCTCACCGCCACGCGCGACGCGTCCAGCGGCTCGGCCTTGTCCAGCACGGCCGCCAACATGGTACCGCTGTCGGCCATCGCCAGCTTCGCCGAAAGCTCGACCCCGACCTCGGTGAATCACCAGGACGGCGAACTGGCGACGACCGTCTCGTTCAACCTGGCCGAAGGGTTCAATCTGTCCGACGGCCAGGCCGCCGTGCGCCAGGCCGAAGCCGACATCGCCATGCCGTCCAACGTGCGCGGCAGCTTCGAAGGCACGGCGCGCGCGGCCCAGGAATCGAACAAGGAGCAACCGCTGCTGATTTTGGCGGCCATCGTCGTCATCTACATCGTGCTCGGCATCCTGTACGAAAGCCTGGTGCACCCGGTGACGGTGCTGTCCACGCTGCCCTCGGCCGGCGTGGGCGCGGTGCTGGCCCTGCTGCTGTTTAACATGGAGTTTTCCATCATCGCCCTGATCGGCGTGTTCCTGCTGATCGGCATCGTGAAAAAGAACGCGATCCTGATCATCGACTTCGCGCTGGAAGCCGAGCGTGCGCGCGGCCTGAACGCGGTGGAAGCGGTGCGCGAAGCCTGCCTGCTGCGCTTCCGCCCGATCCTGATGACGACCCTGGCCGCGGCCCTCGGCGCGCTGCCGTTGGCGATCGGCTTCGGCGAAGGGTCCGAGCTGCGCCAGCCGCTCGGTATCGCCATCATCGGCGGCCTGATCGCCAGCCAGTTGCTGACGCTCCTGACCACGCCGGTGGTCTACGTCCTGATGGACAAGCTGCGCCGCCGCACCCCCGAAGAACGCGAGCTGACCCGCCATCCGCTCGAAGAAGAAGATGCCGTCCCGATCCCATCGAAATGAACAAGCCTATGCGTAATCCCAAGCTCCTCCGCCTGTCCCTGTTGATGTTCGCTGCCAGCCTGGCCGGCTGCAGCGTCGGCCCCGCCTACGAGCGCCCAGGCGTGCCCGAGCCGTCGGCCTTCAAGGAGCTGGCCGGCTGGGTGCCGGCGGCGCCAGCGGATACGCTGGAACGCGGACCGTGGTGGCAGGTGTTCGACGATCCCATCCTGAACGAGCTGGCGAGCGGCATCGAGGTCTCGAACCAGAACGTGGCGCTGGCGGTGGCGAACTACGCGCAGGCGCGCGCCCTGGTGGCGCAGCAGCGCGCGGCGCTGTTCCCCTCGCTGAACCTGCAGCTGAGCGGCGACCGTTCCGGCGTGCGCGGGCAGGGCGCCGATAATGCCTACCGCCTGAACCTGGGCGGCAGCTGGGAGCCCGACGTCTGGGGCCGCCTGCGTGCCGGCGTGACCGGCGCCCAGGCCAGCGCCGAAGCGACGGCGGCCGACCTGGCCAGCGCGCGCCTCTCGGCCCAGGGCGAACTGGCCGCGAATTACTTCAGCGTGCGCGAGCTCGATGCCACGCGCGCCCTGCTGGCCGACACCGT
>DAMABW010000048.1:0-3704 GCA_031999925.1 Massilia sp.
CGGCACCATGGGTGACACCGGCGCCGGCACCACGGGCGCAACCGGCGACACCACCGGCACCGGCACCACCAGCGCACCACCGGCACCACCGGCGCCTCGGGCACGACCGGCAATACCGATTCGGGTACTGCCACCGGCACCACCACGCCGCCAACCGGCACCACCGGCCGCTAATCGGGCCGCGCATGACCACCCGGCAGGGCCTGCTTGCGCAGGCTCTGCGGTGTGGCGCATGGCAGTAATGCATCACGCCACCGGAGAATCTGCCGGTGTGGCGTGGTTTAGCATTTCTGGTTTTGCTTGTAGGGTTTTACTTGTCCAGTTTTGCTTGTCCGGTTCCGCTTGTCCGGTTTTGCTCCTCCGATATCGCTCTTCGTATTCCACGTTTCCGTTTTGCTCCACCACAGGAAACTTCCGCCCTCCTTTCTCCCTTTCCTCTGCTTTCCCCCTGCCCTTCCGCCTCTTCCTTGCCGTCATCTCGCCTTCAACCGGCGTTCCTCGGGCTGTCACCCCGCTTTTTTACCTTGCAGCATTTCCCTGATGCGTCACTTTGCGTCTTACGTTGGCCCGCGCACGGACCGCGCGCTGCCAGGTCGCCAGAATGGGAACCAACGCGGCATTGCTGCGAGTCTTATTCCCATATTTCCAAGGAGGTTCATCATGAACCGTACGACTACCTTTCCGAAAATCATCCTGGCCGCGGCCGTTGTCGCGGCCATGCTCGGCGGCTGCCGCAAGGACGAACCAGTTGCCGATCCGGTCGCACAGGGCGCCGACGGCGGCCCGGTCGCAGGCAGCGGCCTGAGCACGAGCACCGCGGTCGGCACCAGCGGCGCTGCCGGCACCACGGCCGGCGGCACCGACGCCGCCACGGCGAATCCAACTGCCGGTGTGAACCCGACCAACGGCGAAACCACCAACATCGGCGCCCAGGGCGACAACGAGGGTGCGGCTGGCGACACCGCCGGCATGAGTTCGGGCGCGGCCGGCAGCACCGTCTCCGGCGGCGCCGGCAGCAACACCATGACGCCGGCCAACGCCAATGGCACCACGACCGGTACGACCGGCACGGGCACCGGCGCGAACAACCGCGATACCGGCACCGGCACCACCACGACCGGCCAGTAAGCACAGGGAAGCCGGCCGCCACAGCGCGCCGGCCGCGCCGCCCGCCACTCCCCAGGCAACCGGGGCGGCGCACCGATCACACAAGACAAGGAGCCACCACCATGAAAACGACTCGTAAAATTCCAGCCATCATCATGACCACCGCCCTGCTCGCCGCCGTCCTCGGCGGTTGCCGCAAGGAAGACAGCGGCATCGGCGGCGACGGCGATGCGGCAGCGGTCTCCAGCCGCAGCGAAGGCGCGGGCAGCAGCGGCGCCGCCGGCACGGTCGGCGCATCCGGTAACGCCGGCGACACCGGACTGAGCGGCGTGGAATACAACACCAACAACAACCCGCGTACCGTCGGCGAAAACGAAGGCGGCTCGCGCGAGAACACCCCGGGCGCGGTCGGCGGCGCCAGCGGCGTGAGCGGCGCCGTGGAGGTCGGCCCGAACGGCAGCACCACCGGCGGCGCCAACCCGGGCGGCGCACCGATGGCCCCGGCACCGGCCGCGGGCAGCGACGGCAGCGGCACCACCGGCGCCACCGGCAACACCACCGGCACCGGTCCGGCATCGACCCGCGCCGGCGAATCGGGCCGCTGACATCCGGGCGCCAAATCCGGTTGCCCATCCAGACGACCGGCAAGATGCGCAATAAAAGAGCCCGCACATGTGCGGGCTCTTTCGTTACCGAGGGCATGAAGCGGCCCTGGACGGCCTGCGAAGCAGGCCGGAGACTTACACGCCTTCCACCACCTTGGCCGGCTTCTTCGCCAGCGGCACGGTCTTGCCGCTGCCCGCGCCCGGCCCACGGCCACGGCCGGTGATGTAGCCGACAGCCCACATGATCATGCGGAACACGAAGCGCACCAGCACGATGGTCAGCAGGGCCTCGACGAAGGTGACCAGGAAGGCCGGCAGCACGTGCCAGCGTTCGGCGCGGCGGTGGAACTTGGCCGCCATGCGCTCGCGCGAGATCTCGATGCTGTCGTAGAAGGTCGGCACCACCAGCAGCGTCAGCAGCGTCGAGGTGATGGTGCCGCCGATGATGGCCACCGCCAGCGGCTGGTAGAACTTGCCGTCCGGGCCGAGTGCCAGCGCCACCGGCAGCATGCCGGCGATCAGCGCGAAGGTGGTCATCAGGATCGGGCGCAGACGCACGCGGCCGGCCTTCATCAGCGCTTCCTCACGGTCGTAACCTTCGTGTTCGAGGGCGCGCGCCGCCTCCAGCAGCAGGATCGCGTTCTTCGCCACCAGGCCCATCAGCATGATGATGCCGATAAAGCTCATCAGGTTCAGGGTGCCGCGCGTGACCAGCAAGGCCACCACCACGCCGATCAGCGACAGCGGCAGCGACAGCATCACGCCCAGCGGCGCGGTGAACGAACCGAACTGCATCACCAGGATCAGATACATGAGCCCAATGCCGCCGAACAGGGCGATCGTCATTTCGCGGAACAGCTCGGCCTGGTCCTTGCCTGCACCGCCCAGCGCCAGGCCATAGCCCGGCGGGAAGTCGAAGCTCTTGGCCAGCGCCATCGCGTCGGCCGTCACCTCGCCGTTCGAACGGCCCTGGGCATTCGCCGAGACCGTGATCACGCGCTTGCCGTCCTTGTGCACGATTTCCGACGGACCCTTGCCCATGCTGATGCGGGCGATCTGCTCGAGCGGCACCATGGTGTTGGTGCCGGCAATCGCGATCGGCAGGCGCTCGATGTTCTCGATGCTGACCCGGTCTTCCGGATGCAGGCGCACGGCCACGTCGCGGGTTTCGCCGGTCGGGTCGACCCAGTCGCCGACCTCGATGCCGGCAAAGGCCACGCGCAGCGCGGTGGCGGCGTCGCCCACCGACACGCCCATCGAGTTCGCCAGGCCGCGGTCGAGTTCGATCTGCAGTTCGTCCTTCGGGTCTTGCTGCGACAAGGTCACGTCCACCGCGCCCGGCACCTGGCGCAGTTTTTCCATGTAGGCCGTGGTCAGCTCCATGAGCTTGCGCGAGTCGTTGCCGGTGAATTCGATCTGCACCGGCTTGCCGCCGCCCGACAAGTCGTCGAGCACGGTGTACTCGGCGCCCACCAGGCGCGAAACCTTGGAGCGCAAGTCGGCGCCGATCTCGGCCGCGCTGCGGGTACGGGTATTGCGTTTGCCGATCTCGATATAGATCGAGCCGCCGCTCGGGCGCGCGACGATGTCGGTGGCGCGCGTTTCCGGCAGCGTATGGGCCAGGGTGGCCGCCTGCTCCATCTTCAGGCGCGCAAAGGCCAGGCTCGACGAGGCCGGGGTACGCACCTCGATCATGATCTTGTTGCCGTCGCCCTTCGGCAGGAAGCTGGTGCCGCCCAGGGTGCTTTGCAGCACGATCGCCAGCACGAAGGTCAGGAAGGCGATCACGCCCATCCAGCGGCGGTGGTGCAGCGCCCAGGCAATCACGTTACCGTAGCGGCCGGCCAGACGGTCGAACCAGGCATTGAAGCGGCCCAGGACTTTCGACAGGCCCTTTTTCGGTTCCAGGTGGTGGCCCGGCGGGTCGCCCCAGTAGGCCGACAGCATCGGGTCGAGCGTGAAGCTGACGAACAGCGACACCAGCACGGCCAC
>DAMABW010000048.1:3714-16817 GCA_031999925.1 Massilia sp.
GGAACCATTCGCCGGCCACGCCCGGCATGAAGGCGACCGGGATGAACACGGCCATGATCGAGAAAGTCGTGGCAGCCACGGCCATGCCGATCTCGGAAGTGCCGACCAGGGCCGCGGTGCGGCGGTCGGCGCCGTTTTCCATGTGGCGCACGATGTTTTCGCGCACCACGATCGCATCGTCGATCAGCACGCCGATCGCCAGCGACAGCCCGAGCAGGGTCATGAAGTTCAGCGTGAAGCCGCACAGCCAGACCGCGATGAAGGCGGCCAGCACCGAGGTCGGCAGCGACAGCGCCGTGATCAGGGTCGAGCGCCAGGAGTTCAGGAAGGCATAGACCACGAAGATGGTCAGCATGGCGCCGAACACCAGCGATTCGATCACGTTGTTCAGGCTGCTCTGGGCTTCCTCGCCGCCGTCGCGGGTGATGGTCAGCGTGGTGCCCTTCGGCAGTTCCTTGTTGATCTCGGCGACCAGGGCGTGCACGCTCTTCGCGATCGACACGGTCGAGGCGTCGCGGGTACGCACGATCGAGATGCCGACGTTCGGCGCGCCGCTGTGGATCGAGGCGCTGTCGATGTCGGCGAAGCCGTCCTGGATGGTGGCCACCTGGTTCAGGCGCACGATGGTGTCGCCGTTGCGTTTCACGACGATCTGCGAGAAGTCTTCCGGACGCTCGATGCGGCCGATCAGGCGGATGCCCTTTTCGTCGAGCACGCCGCGCACCTTGCCCACCGGCGCGTTCGTGTTCTGCCGCTGCAGCGCATTCGTCACCTCGGTGACGGACACGTTGTATTCGCGCAGCTGGTCGGCGCGCAGCAGCACCGACAGTTCGCGCCGCAGCGAACCGTTCACATTCACGGTGGACACGCCGTCGATGGCGCGGAAGCGGTCGGCCAGCACGTCCTCGGCCAGGCGCGAGATGGTTGCGTGGCTCTGGCTGCTCGATGAGAGCGCCAACTGCATGATCGGCTGGGCCGACGGATCGACGCGGCGCAGGATCGGCTCGCGCATCTCGATCGGCAGTTTGTAGCGCACCGCCGAGATGGCGTTGCGCACGTCGTCCGAGGCTTCGATCAGGTTGCGCTTGAAGTCGAATTCCAGCACCAGGGTGGCGCTGCCTTCGTTCGCGTAGGACGTGACTTCGGTCACGCCCTGCACGCTCTGCATCTGCTTTTCCAGGCGGTCGATGATCTCGCGCTCGGCCGTCTCAGGCGAAGCGCCCGGGTACGGCACGTTGACCACGATCACCGGGATATCGACGTCGGGATTCTGGTTGACGCGCAGCTTCGACAAGGCCAGCAAGCCGATGCACATCATGCCGAGAATCAGCACGATCGTGGCGATCGGCTTCTTGACACTGAAATTGGAAAGGAACATGGCTTATTTCCCTTTGGGCTGCGGGGCGGAGGCAATGTTAGTGGCGACGCGGGCGTTCGCCATCTCGACCTTCTGCCCATCCTTCAGGTTCGAGCTCGGGCTGCGCAGCACGGTGTCGCCGGCGGCCAGGCCGGTCTTGATTTCCCAGGCGCCGGTGCGCTGGTCGCGCATGCCGACTTCCAGGTTCACCTTCGACAGCGCGCCGCCCTTCACGCGCCAGGTATAGATCTCGTCGCCGTTACGCACGATGGCGCTTTCCGGCAGCATCAGCGCACTCGAGGTCTCGGCATCGATCCGCCCTTCCGCATACAGGCCGGCAACGCGCGGCTGCTCGCCGGTCAGGCCGACCAGTACCTCGACCTGGCGCGTGATGTCGTTCGCCGACGGGTCGATGCGCTTCACGACGCCGGTGAACTGCTGGGCGCCGTAGCCATTGATGTGGAACTTGACCGGCTGGCCGAGTTTGACGGTGGCGATCTTGTCGGTCGAGACGCGTCCTTCGAAGCGCATGCTGTTCGGATCGATCACCTTTACCAGTTCCTTGCCGATCGTGGCGGTATCGCCGGCGGACACCTTGCGGTCGCTGACGATGCCGTCGAACGGCGCGCGCACCTGGGTGCGGCTGGTCTGCTGGCGCGCCAGCGCGGCGCGGCTCTTCGCGGCCGACAGTTCGCTCAGGGCGCTGTTCTTGCGCACTTCGGCTTCGTCGAACGCGGCGGCCGAGGTCATGCCCGAGGCGCGCAGGGTTTTCAGGCGCTCGAGCTGGCGGTTCGACTGATCCAATGCCTGCGAGGCGGCGCGCACGGCTTCGTCGGCCGACAGCAGCGAATCGCGGATCGCGGTCTCATCGAGCTTCACCAGCAGATCGCCGCGCTTGACCGGCTCGCCGTTTTCCTTCAACACCTGCAGCACCACGGCCGACACTTCCGCACGCAGATCGGCGCGGCGTTCCGGCTGGATCGAGCCGGTGATGACCGGGCCGGAGGCCAGCGCATCGCTCTGCACCGTCAGCAGGTCTTCGGGAGCAACCAGCAGTTGGCTCGGCTTGTTGTCCTTCTGGTTGGCCTGGGCGGTGGCGTTCGGACCGGCCTTGGCCGGGTCCTTGCCCTCCTTGCTGCAGGCGGCCAGGGCCGACGCGATGGCAAGGACGAGTAGAGTGTTGCGCAGCATGTTGAGTCTCTCCAGATGGACGCTGAGGTTTTATATTTTTAGAAGGGGGATTTCACCAGCGCGCAGTATCCGGTAGCCGGACCCACCCGTCAATCGACGGTCCTGCGCACTGTGGTTTTCGATGGATGAACTGCGTTCTGGTGCGATGAACTGCATCCGGGGCGGACAAATGGCGGACAAGGGGCGGACATCCAGCGGACACCCGCCCACCCGTGTTTCACGATCCGGTTCAGGCGACGAACAGGTGGTAGACCAGGAAGCCCATGCCGATGCCGGTCACGATGCCGCCACAGATTTCGACCAGCGTATGGCCCATGCGTTCGCGCAGCGTGATGTGGCCGGTGACCTCGACCGCCAGGCGGTTGATGGCGGCGGCCTGGCGGCCGACGTGCTGGCGCAGGCTGTTGGCGTCGATCATCACGATGAAGGCCAGGGTCACGGCCACGCCGAAGGCCGGATGCCCCATCCCCTCGCGCAGGGCGATCAGGGTCGCCATGCTGGTGACGACCGAGCTGTGGTTGCTCGGGAAGCCGCCGTTGCCGACCAGGTTGAAGGCCCAGCGCCGCTGGCGCGCGCTGTTGATCAGGAACTTGATGGGACCGACGACGAGCCAGGTCAAAAAGGGCGTGATGAGGTAGGAAAGGTCCATGTATTATCCAAATTGAAAATGCCGGGCGGAATTATGGCAGAAGCATTGCACGCGGGCGACCTGCGCTGCGCCGTCCGCGTGATCGAAACAGTAAGATGCCTGAAAACTGTGTCATTTCAACCAATATCCAAGAATAAGAGGAAACACGATGCAACATTTCCGGTTGTCTTTCATCGTTACCGCCGTGCTCATGGCCTTGTCGGGCTGGTGGGGGTATGAGCATGGCGGCATGGCCGGCCTGCTGTCGGCGCTGTGGATCACCGCGATCCTGGGTGTGCTCGAGGTCTCGCTTTCGTTCGACAACGCCGTCGTGAATGCGTCCGTGCTGCGCCACTGGAACGAGTTCTGGCGCAAGCTCTTCCTCACCGTCGGTATCCTGGTGGCCGTGTTCGGCATGCGCCTGTTGTTCCCGCTGGTGATCGTCTCGGTGGCCACCGGCCTCGGCCTGATCGACGTCTGGAACATGGCAATCCAGACCCCGCAGGAATACTCGCGCCACCTGACCGAACACCATGCGGAAGTATCGGCCTTCGGCGGCGCCTTCCTGATGCTGGTGTTCCTGAACTTCCTGTTCGACGAGGAAAAGGAACTGCACTGGCTGGGCTGGATCGAGGAAAAGATCGGTAAGTACGGCAGCGAAGGCCTGGCAGTACTGCTGACCCTGCTGGCGGTGTTCTTCGCGATGTCGCTGATGCCCGAGCAACGCAAGCTGGCCGTGCTGATTTCGGGCGTGGTCGGGGTCGCCGTGTACATCGGCGTGAACTGGATCAGCGGCTTGCTCGAAGAGGAAGAGCACGATCCGACGGTCGGCAAGATGATTTCCCAGGGCAGCATCGGCGGCTTCCTGTACCTGGAGGTGTTGGATGCGTCGTTCAGCTTCGACGGCGTAATCGGCGCCTTTGCGATCACCAACGACGTGGTCGTGATCATGCTGGGCCTGGCCATCGGCGCGATGTTCGTGCGGTCGATGACGGTGTTCCTGGTCTACAAGGGCACGTTGCAGGAATTCGTGTTCCTCGAGCACGGCGCCCACTACGCGATCGGTATCCTGGCCCTGATCATGTTTGCTAGCGTGCACTTCCATATTCCGGAGTGGTTCACCGGGCTGTCGGGGCTGGCCTTCATCCTGGTGTCGCTGTGGTCGTCGATCCGCTACCGCAAGCGGGTCGAGGCGGAAGAGGCGCGCGACAGCGTGGGTGTCTCTTCATAAGCCTGGCTTAAGCCTGACGTTTTGACAATCCGCGCGGCCATGGCAGAATGGGCGCCGCGCGGACTGCCGCGCTAGTTCATCCATTGACTGAATTTAACCATGCCGAAAACCATGCCCAAGCGCGCCCTCGCCGTCCTGCTGTCCCTGCTCGTCGCCCTCGTGGTCGTATTCGGCCTGTACACCTGGTTCACCTTGACCTGGTCGTATTCCGAAGGTACGCGCGCCGGCTACTTGCAGAAGTTCTCGAACAAGGGGTGGTTGTGCAAGACCTGGGAAGGCGAAATCCTGCTGTCGAGCATGCCTGGCGCGATCCCGGAACGGTTCGCGTTTACCGTGCGCGACGAAAGCCTGGTGCAGAAGCTGCAGTCGACCATGGGCCAGCGCGTGGAAATCAGCTACGAACAGCACCGCGGCGTGCCGACCAGCTGCTTTGGCGAGACCGAGTATTTTGTGACGACCGTGAATACGGGGCCGGTAAATCCGGTGGCGCCGAGCGAGGCACCGGCGCAGTGATACGCTTTAAGTATCACAGAAGGTAGATTGAGACGAAATGCGTATCGACGTCGGGTTGGTAGGGTGGGCACCTGTGCCCACGCGGTCGTACCGATGCGTACCGCAAAGTCTCAGATGATGGTAAGCATCAGCACAATCCGTTTAGAACGGTAAGTACTGGTTCGCATACGATGCGAATGTCGGACAGTTACCAGAAGCGGCACGGTACAACCGCGTGGGCAGCAGGGCTGGCTAGATGCCAGCACTGCGAATGCCCACCCTACAAAAGCAACAGCCCTGGCAATACCTTCGCTGATTACTCTCCGTTCGTCCGGCGCTGGTTCATGATCACCTCGGCCAGGCGCGCCGCAGCCTGCTGCGCCGACGGCTGCTTCTTCAAGCGCCCCAGCACCTCGCGGGTGATGTTCTCCGACGCCGCACGCTGACGCGCTTCGGCCTTGCGCTCGTTGATCGCATCCTCGGTTGCCGACAATTCCGCCGCCTGCTCTTCCAGGCGCTTCGTTTCCAGTTCCAGCAACTCGCGCCGCGCATCGGCCATCTGCAGCGTGGTTGCCGCCGTGCGGCGCTGCATCTCGGCGTGCGCTTGCGCGCGTTCGAGCAGCGCGCGCTGGGCGTCGCGCTTTTCCAGCGCCGCCTGCTCCGCTTCCCGCTCGGCCGCTTCGCGCACCGCGGCCAGGCGCGCCGCCTCGGCCTCGGCGTCGGCACGCACCCGCGCCGCTTCCGCCGCGGCCTGCTCCGAGGCCAACCGCGCCGCGGCCGCCTCGTTGGCGCGCGCTTCGGATTCGGCCTGCAGGCGCTGCGCCGCCAGTTTCTGTTCGACCAGCGCCAGCGAGGCACGCGCCGCTTCCGCCGCCGCGCGTTCGGCTGCGAGCGCGGCCTCGGTTGCTTCCAGCCGCGCGCTTTCGGCCTGGGCGCGTTCGGCCTGGACCTGGGCCAGACTTGCCGCCGCGGCGGCTTCGGCCTGGGCAGCGGCAGCCGCCGCCTCCGCGTTCGCCGCTTCCTCGATCACCTTGGCAGCCGCCTCGCGCTTGGCCGCCAGGGCGGCCTGCTGGGCCTCGGCGATGCGGCGCTCGGCCTCGAACTCCTCGCGCATCAGGGCGGCCTGCCCTTCCTCCGCTTCGTGCCGCGCCTGGGCGGCGGCCGCCAGCGCGCGTTCGCTTTCCAGCTTTTCCTGCGAGCGCGCCAGCGCCGCTTCCTCGACGCGCACGCGTTCGCGCTCGGCCGCGGCAAGCTGTTCGGCCTCGGCTTCCCGGCGCGCGGCAAGTTCCTGCGCCTGGCGCTGCAGCGCGGTGTGCTCGCTGGCCAGCGCCAGCGCCGCTTCGGCCGCCGCGTTCTCGGCGGCGCGCGCCTCGGCCGCGGCCGCGGCCTGGGCCGCGCGGTCCTCGGCCAGTTCGCGGGCAAGGGCCTGCTGTTCGGCGTCGCGCCCCGCCGCGTCGGCCGCGATGCGGTCGGCCTCGGCGCGCTGCCGGGCGTGCTCGGCCGCCGTCAGTTCGGCTTGCAGGCGCGCGTCGACCTGCACGCCCGCTTCTTCTTCGGCCTGGGCGCGCAGCAGCGCCGCTTCACGCAGCTTGCGGTCGGCTTCGATGCGCGCCTCGGTAGCGGCGACGATCTTCGCTTCGGCTTCGCGCCGCGCTTCGGCGGTGGCCGAGGCCATCTGCTCCAGGCGCTCGCGGTGCAGGGCGGCGTCGCGCAGTTCCTTTTCCAGTTCCAGGCGCGAACGCACGGTGTCGGCCGCCACCCGCTGCGAGTCGGCCTGGGCCAGGGCAATGCTTTCGCGTTCGTGTTCGACGTGGGCCAGGGCGCGCGCTTCTTCCAGCATGCGCGCTTCGGCGGCGGCGCGGGCAAAGGCCGAGGCCAGTGCGATCTGGTCGGCGCGCTCGCGCTGCACCGCCAGTTCCAGCGCTTCGGCTTCGAGCTTGGCCAGCTTTTCGGCGGTGACGCGGGCGGCCTTTTCGGCACGCTCGCGTTCGCGCGCCAGCACCGCCACGCGCGCATCGGCGCTGGCGCTGTGCAGCACCTCTTCGCGCGCCGCATGCACGGCGGCCACGCGCTCGGCGGCCTGGCGCCGCGCTTCCTCGGTCTGGGCCAGCAATTCTTCGGCGGCGCGCGCCGCTTCCACCGCCATCGCGGCTTCGGCTTCGATCTGTTCGGCGGCGCGGCGGCGCGCTTCCTCGGCGGCGCGGGCGCGCGTTTCGGCGGCCAGGCGACTCTCGGTATCGGCCTGCACGCGGGCGCGCAGCTCGGCGGTCTCCTGGCGCATCGCCTCCAGGCGCTCGCTCGAGGCCTGGGCCGCGGCGCGCAGGGTTTCCAGGCGGTCGCGGTTGGCTTCGATGGCTTGCTCGGACGCCTGCGCGTTGGCCAGCGCGGCGGCGGCGGTGGCGGCATCCGAGGCGGCGCGCTCCTCGGCCAGCGCGCGCGCGTGGGCTTCGGCGGCGGCGCGGCTTTCGGCGGCGACGTTCGCCTTGGCCTCGGCCTCGACGCGCGCTATCGCTTCCTTGATCGCGGTTTTTTCGAGCTCGCCACGATCGGGCGCCGGCGCCGATGCGGCCGCCGGCGCCGCCTTGCCCGCGGAGGGCGCGTGCTGGCCGGCGGGCGGCGGCAGGTCGATCGTGAAATCGGTATCGTCGTGAGGAGTCGGGGCTTGTTCCATGATATTTCTCGGTCTGGAAATCGGGCGTGCCAGATCATTATCTGCGAAAGACGAGAATCGTGTCACGCCGAGCTGCGCGGCAAAAGCCTTGCAATTCCGGCCTTCAAGAATGGCAACCGACTGTCGGTGTTGATTCGGTCTTTATACGGGCCAGAGCGGCGGTTCGTCCATCAGCGCCACCTGTTCGCGCAGCTCGAGGATCCGGTCCTGCCAGTAGCGCTGGGTGTTAAACCAGGGGAAGGCCGCCGGGAAGGCCGGGTCGTTCCAGCGCATCGCCAGCCAGGCCGAGTAATGGATCAGGCGCAGGGTGCGCAGCGCCTCGACCAGGTACAGCTGGCGCGGATCGAAGTCGCAGAAATCCTCGTAGCCGGCCAGGACGTCGCTCATCTGGCGCACCATGTCCTGGCGCTCGCCCGAGAGCAGCATCCACAGGTCCTGCACCGCCGGGCCCATGCGGCTGTCGTCGAAGTCGACGAAGTGCGGGCCGTCGTCGGTCCAGAGCACGTTGCCGACGTGGCAGTCGCCGTGCAGGCGCAGGACCGGCACCTCACCTGCCCGCTCGTAGCAGCGCGCCACCCCGGCCAGGGCCTGCTCGACCACGCTGGCATATGTCGCGCGCAGCTCGTGCGGCAGGAAATCGTGGCGCATCAGCCAGTCGAATGGTTCTTGTCCGAAGGTACGCGGGTCGAGCGCCGGGCGCAGCGCATACGGTTTCACGCCGCCGACAGCGTGGATGCGGCCGATGAAGCGCCCGATCCATTCCAGCGTGGCCGGGTCGCCCAGTTCCGGCGCGCGTCCGCCGCGGCGCGGAAAGACGGCGAAGCGGAAGCCATCGAAGGTGTGCAGGGTGCGGCCGGCTATCGTCATGGCCGGGACCACCGGCACTTCCTGCGCGTCCAGTTCCGCCACAAAGGCATGCTCTTCGAGGATGGCCTCATCGCTCCAGCGCTCGGGGCGGTAGAACTTGACCACCACCGGCGGCCCCTCCTCCCGTCCCACTTGATAAACGCGGTTTTCGTAGCTGTTCAGGGCCAGCAGGCGGCCGTCGCCGTACAGGCCCAGGCTTTCCAGGGCGTCGAGCACGCGCTCGGGGCCGAGCCGGGAAAACGGGTGCGAACCTGATGCGTCCGGCAAACTAGACAGATTATCCATAGCCGCCATTGTAAGGCGGCGCGCAGATTTTCGTGTGCTGGGCGCCCGCCACGCGTTAAACTGGCGACTTCAACGCAACAAGGCATCCCATGCAACTCGAACAGCCCCTCACCGAAAAAGAATTCGACGAACTCGACCAGTTCCTCCTCTCCGAGCGCAGCCCGGAAGACGCGATGACGATGGACACCCTCCACGGTTACCTGACCGCGATTGCGATCGGCCCGGAAACCATCATGCCGGCCGAGTGGCTGCCGCGTGTCTGGGGCCAGGACGGCAAGCAGGCGCCGAAATGGAAGAACCCGCGCGAGGAAGAGCGCATCATCAACCTGATCATGCGCTTCATGAACGAAGTGCTGATCACCTTCGAAGTCGCGCCCAAGGAATTCGAGCCGCTGTACTGCGAGCACGAGCACAACGGCCAGACCCTGATCGACGCCGAAGCCTGGTGCTGGGGCTTCTGGGAAGGCATGGAACTGCGTCCGGGTTCCTGGGACCCGGTGTGGGAATCGGAAGTCGCCGACTTGATGCGCCCGCTCTACCTGCTCGGCGCCGACGAGATCGAGGAAGAGGAATTGCCGCTGGTCGAAGACCCGGTCAAGGCCCACCACCTGGCGCTGGAAATCGAAGCGAACCTGCCGGCGATCTACCGCTACTGGCTGCCGCTGCGCAAACCGGCCGTGGAGACGATCCGCAACGAAGGGCCGAAGACCGGCCGCAACGACGACTGCCCTTGCGGCAGCGGCAAGAAGTTCAAGAAGTGCTGCGGGGCCGACGGGGCTTGATGCAGGAATGAACCGGGGCGCGTCCCCGGTTTTTTTTCGTCACGGCGCCACGGCCAGCGTCGGCGCCTCGCCGAACGGCCGGCAATCGACCGGGATGTCGACGACGAAGGTGGTGCCGCGCTCGACCGAGCTGTCGACGCCGACGCTGCCGCCGTGGCTCTCGGCCACCGCGCGCACATACGGCAGGCCGATGCCCCAGCCGGCCTTTACGCCCTGGCGCGCCGCTTCCGCGCGGCGGTACATCTGGAAAATGCTTTCCTGCTCGTCGGGCGGGATCGGATCGCCGTGGTTGTGCACGGTGAGCAGCAGGCGCTCGTGCACCTCGTCGATCTTGATGGTGATCGGCGTGCCGGGCGTGCCGTACTTGGCCGCGTTCGACAGCATGTTCTCGATCGCGCGCCAGAGCGCCTTGCGGTCCCACCAGCCGTGCACCGAATGCGGCGTCATGTGCACCTGCAGGCCCCCGTGCGCCACCGCGTCGAGCTGGACTTCGCGCACCAGTTCGCAGATGTCGAACGCGCTCAATTCCAGCGGCACCTTCTGGCCGCCATGGAAGGCCATCGAATCGAGCAGCTCGCTCACCATGCCGCCCATGCGCTGCACGCTCGACAGCGCCTTGGCGGCCACGGTGCGGATGCGCGCCGGGTCGTTCGTCATGAGGATGATTTCCAGCGCCATCGAAGCTGCGTGCAGCGGCCCGCGCAGATCGTGGGTGAGCGCCGCCGTGAAGCGTTCGCGCAGGCCCTGGTGCACCAATGTAAAAGCGTTGACGGCTTCCTTGATGCCGGCGTCGATCGAGCTGTCGACCACCAGCACCTCGGCATGGCTGAGCGAGATGCCGTCGCGCGCCAGCGCTTCCAGGATGCAGCGGCGCAGGATCTGGTATTCGTCGATCAGGGCGACGTGGTCGTAGCTGGTGATGCGGGCGCGCTCGCCGCCGTGCTCGGCCGCGACCGTGGTGCCGTCGGCCCCGCCCTGGCGGCCATAGCCGGGCGTCAGGCTTTCGGCGATGTTGTCGTAGAAGACGGGCAGCGTGTCGATCAGCACCGGGTGGCGCAGCTGGGCCGCTTCCTCGACCTGCGCGCGCACGGCGCGTTCCCAGTCGGCGAACACCGTTTCGCGCAGGGCAAGCATGCGTTGCGAGGTGGCCGACAAATCGGCGGTGTCGTGCTTCTGGTCGCTGGCGTAGGTCACGCGGGGCCCTCCTGGTCGGCTTTCTTATCCAGCCTGCATGGTACGCCGGATAGCGCCCGGGCGGCGCTCAGCAGTAAAGACGGTGCACGCTGCCGGCGTGTGGTCAAGCGCTCAGGCCGCCGTCTCTAGCTGCCGTTCGCACAGCGCCGCCAGCAGGTCCGAGCGGCCGACCACGCCGATCACGGCGCCGCCCTCCCCTGTAATCGCCACCTGGTGGTGACCCTCGTCGCTCAGCAGCGGCACCAGTTGGGCCAGCGGCGCGTCGGCGTCGAGTACGGCGACGATGCGGTGCATCGCGTCCTCGACGCGCGGCGCGGCGCCCGGCACCAGCGCCCGCAGGCGCGCACCCCATCCGCTCTGGCGCAGCAGGTCTTCCTGCGACAGGAAGCCGAGCAGTCGCCGGCCTTCGCCCAGCACCGGCACGCCCTGCAGGCGGTGGCGCAGCAGCAGTTCGCGCGCATGCTCCAGGGTGTCGCGCGGGCCGACAGAAATGACGTGACGCGACATCAGCTCGGCGCAGCGGCGTTCGCGGAAGTGGCGGCGCAGGGCCAGCTGGCGGGCGTCGTCGACAATCGCCAGCAGGTCGTCGCGGCTGACGTCCAGGGTTTCGCCATAACGCTCCATGGCCGCTTCCAGGTCGTCCTCGGTGATGCCGAGGCGCGCGGCCGGGGCCGGGTCACCGGTGGCATGCAGGTTGCGGTCGGCCGCATGCGGCGCGTGCGGGTAGCGCCGCCGCGTGAGGTTGTTGTAGAGAAGCGCGGCGCCGACGATCACGGCGGAGTTCAGCGCCACCGGCAGCAGGGCGAATTGCCAGCCGGCCGCGTGCACCGCCGCCCCGCCCAGCACCGCGGTCAGGGCCACGGCGCCGCCGGGCGGATGCAGGCAGCGCAGCGCGAACATGGCGGCAATCGCCAGGCAGCCGGCCAGCGGCGCGGCCAGCAGCGGGTCGGGCACCAGGTGCCAGCAGCCGATGCCGACCAGGGCCGACAGGGTGTTCCCGCCCACCACCGACCACGGCTGGGCCAGCGGGCTGGCCGGCACGCAGAACAGCAGCACGGCCGAGGCGCCCATCGGGGCGATCAAATAAGCGGCGAGGCCTGGCGCCAGCATGTGGCTGGCGAGCGCAGTGACGAACAGGCCGACACAGGCGCCGATCGTGGCGCGCAGGCGCTCGGTGCGGCCCGCGGCGAGCGGCTGCGGCAGGAAGCCGTGCAGCCATTGGGTGAAACTTCCTTGCATGACAGAACGATTTAAAGCGAAGACCGCCATTACACCATACATGGCGCAGGCCTTGCTGACGCTTGAGCGTCCGCGTTTGCTTGCACATCGTCTGGCTGAGCAATCAAATTCGTCAAAGAGCGTTGGCGCACGGACAGTGCAATCGTACAAAGCGATGCTGACCCGGATTAAGTACAGGCATGCACGAGCGGCGCGCCGCGCCGCGTGATGCCGAATTTGACGAAAAGGGAGTACGCACCATGAAAAAAACAATTTCTCTCACGCTGATGGCGGGCGCTGCCGCCCTGGTTGCCGGCGCCGCCCTGGCCCAGTCGCCGCAGCCGGCCAAGGCCGACGCGGCCATGCAGAAGGTGCTCGACGCCCAGGCCTCGCTGAACCCGAAGCCCATCGAGACCCTCACGCCCGAAGAAGCGCGCAAGCAGCCGACGCCCGCCGACGGCGTGAAGAAAGTCCTGGCCGACATGAAGAAATCGACCGCACCGGAACCCGGCGTGACGGTCAAGGACATGACGGTGGGCAGCGGCGACGCCAGCTTCCCGGTCCACATCTACACGCCGCAAGGCAAGGGTCCCTTCCCGGTGATGGTGTACTACCACGGCGGCGGCTTCGTCATCGCCGACACCGAGGTGTACGACGCCACCCCGCGCGCGCTGGCCAAGATGGCGAACGCGATCATGGTCTCGGTGGACTACCGCCGCGCGCCGGAAAACAAGTTCCCGGCCGCCCCGAACGATGCCTTCGCGGCCTACCAGTGGGTGCTGGCCCACGCGAAGGAATTCAACGGCGACCCGGCGCGCGTGGCGGTCGGCGGCGAGAGCGCCGGCGGCAACCTGGCCACCGTCGTCTCGATGATGGCGCGCGACAAGAACGTGGCGCTGCCGGTGCACCAGTTGCTGGTCTACCCGGTCGTGAACGACGACATGAACACGCCCTCGTACCAGAAGAATGCGAACGCCAAGCCGCTCAACAAGCCGATGATGGCCTGGTTCTTCAAGCACTACGGCGGCGATCCGAAAAACCCGTACGCGCTGCCGATGAAGGCGACCTCGCTGAAAGGCCTGCCGCCGGCGACGATCGTCGCGGCCGAGATCGACCCGCTGCTGTCCGAAGGTAAAGTCTATGCGGACAAGCTGAAGAAGGATGGCGTGGCCGTGAACTACAAGGAA
>DAMABW010000049.1:0-16781 GCA_031999925.1 Massilia sp.
CGTGCTCGACCCCAACCACAGCGCCTATGCCGGCACCGCGCCCGAGTTCGAAGCGCGCCTGGCGGCGGCGGTGGCGAACTCCGGCTACTGGACTTCGCCGGGCGGCGTCTACACCCGCAATTCCCAGTATGGCCAACTGCTGGCGCGCAACGTGCGCTTCGATGCCGACCTGATGTTCGATATCCTGCGCGACCCGTCGGGTCGCCTGTTCTACGAGCAGCCCGGCGCGCGCGGCATCGTGCGCGAGCGGCCCGGCATTTCGCTGGCAACCAGCGACGCGGTGGCGCCGGCCACCATCCGCGCCGCCCTCGACGCGCCCGACTTCCCCACCTTTGCCAGCCCGAAGAGCGCAAACCACAGTGTCTCGGCCGGCTTCGGCGTGCTGGAAGCGCGTCCGCACAATTCCGTGCACCGCTGCGTCGGTTCGCGCGACTGCAACTTCACGGAAACGCGCGGCTTCATGGCCGACATGCTGTCGCCGGTCGACCCGGTGTTCTTCCTGCACCATGCCAACATCGACCGTTTGTGGGACGTGTGGACGCGGCGCCAGACGCTGCTCGGCCTGCCGACGCTGCCGGCCGGCGTCGAGCTGCGCACCGATCTGCCGGACGACCAGAAGTCGGCAGCGGAAAAGGCCACCGATTACTACCGCTGGGCGCGCGAACCGCTGCTGTTCTTCGTCGACGGCAAGGGCGCGCCGGTAGCCCAGACCCGCGCCGGCGACTACGAAGCCACCGGCTTCTTCGACTACGACTACGAGCCCGGGAGCGGCGAGGAAACGCTGCCGAAGACCTCTAGCGCAATGGCTCGACCGCAACGGGTGGCGCGGCGCGTGTTCCCTGGTTCGGTGCTGAGCCGTGCGGTTGGCGGCGCGCGTCCGGCCACGGCCCAGGTGAAGGTGACGGCGGGCACGCTGGAAAGCGCGGTCGCGGCCGGGCAGACCGTGGTGGCGAACATCACCCTGAACTTCCCGCAGACGTGCCGCGACCCCTATATCGTGATCCTGAACGGGCCGGAGAACCCGCATGGCATCTACGCCGGCAGCCCCTTCTACCTGGCGACCATCGTCATGTTCGGACACCGCGGTTCCTGCGGCGCGCTCAGCTTCGCGCTGCCGCTCGGTACCAAGCTGAGCGGGGCGCGCGGAGCGGGATCGTCCGACGATGCGCTGCGGCTGCGGGTGGTGCCGATGCACGCGATGATGGGGCATCACGGCATGGATGAGGCCGACGTCGAATTAGTCGCGGCGAGCGTCGAGGTGTACTAAGGACGTAGGGTGGACGGCTATGCCGTCCACGCGTTCACCGCCATGTGGTCCGACGTGCATCCAGATCTGCGTACCCGCTGTCGATGTACACACGGTGTGCAAAAAAATCGTACTTCTATCCCCAACTTGGGTACACTAATGAAAGCCACGTTTATCGAACTTCCTCCGTTCGAGCGCCTGCGTGAAACCTACCTGGACGATGCATCGTTCAAGAGGCTGCAGGAAGAAATGATGAAAAATCCGGATGCCGGGGACGTCATCCAGGGGACTGGCGGATTGCGTAAGCTGAGGTATGCCGACCAGCGGCGCAGCAAGGGAAAGCGGGGCGGGCTACGCGTTATTTACTTTTTAAAGGTCGCAGATGACCAGTTCTGGCTGTTCACGGTTTACGACAAGGATGAGGCCGACGACCTCAGCGCTGAGCAGCGCAAGGCGCTGAAAGGGCGTCTGGAACTGGAAATCAAGATTAGGAGTACGGAGCAATGAGCAAACGCGATATTTTCGGCGAACTGATGGAAGGCTTCGACGCTTTGGAAGAAGCGCGGCAAGGTAAACTCACGCTCCGCACGACGAAAGTGGAACTGAAGGCCCCGCCTGAAATGACGGCGGAAAAAGTCCGGGCAGTGCGCGAGAAGCTTCGCCTGTCCCAGCCGGTATTCGCCCGCCGATTGCGGACGCAAGCGCAAACCATCAAGAACTGGGAGCAGGGCACGGCCAAGCCGAATGCCCAGGCGGCTATCTTGCTGAGCCTGATCGATCGCGATCCGACATTGCTGGATGCGATTGCCGCATTGTGATTGCCCGACGAGTTTTACGAACGTATCGCCCGTAATAAAGCGAAAAAAAACCGTGCAGCAGCACGGTTTTTTCATATGCATACTTCGGGAAGCGCTCAGGCTCCAGCTTTGAGCTTGCGCGCCACATCCAGCGCGAAGTAGGTCAGCACGCCATCGGCGCCGGCGCGCTTGAAGGCCATCATCGATTCCATCATGACCTTGTCGTGGTCCAGCCAGCCGTTCTGGGCGGCGGCCTTCAGCATCGCGTATTCGCCGCTGACCTGGTAGGCAAAGGTCGGCACGCGGAACTCGTCCTTCACGCGGCGCACCACGTCCAGGTAAGGCATGCCGGGCTTCACCATCACCATGTCGGCGCCCTCGGCCAGGTCGAGCGCCACTTCGCGCAGGGCCTCGTCGATGTTGGCCGGGTCCATCTGGTAGGTGTTCTTGTCGGCCTTGCCCAGGTTGGCGGCCGAGCCGACGGCGTCGCGGAAGGGGCCGTAGAAGGCCGACGCGTACTTCGCCGAGTAGGCCATCAAACGGGTGTGGATGAAGCCGCGCTCTTCCAGGGCGCTGCGAATCACGCCCATGCGGCCGTCCATCATGTCCGACGGGGCGACGACGTCGACGCCTGCTTCGGCCTGGGCCAGGGCCTGGCGCGTCAGCATGGCGATCGTCTTTTCGTTGACGATGTAGCCGGTCTCGTCCGGCAAGCCGTCCTGGCCGTGGGTGGTGTAGGGGTCGAGGGCGACATCGGTGAGAATGCCCAGCTCAGGGAAGTGCTTCTTCAGCGCGCGCACGGCGCGCGGCACCAGGCCGTCGGGATTGGTCGCTTCCACGCCGTCGTAGGTCTTCAGCGAGGCGTCGATCACCGGGAACAGGGCCAGCACCGGGATGCCGAGCGAAACGCATTCTTCGGCAACCTTCAGCAGCAGGTCGACCGAGACGCGTTCGACGCCCGGCATCGAGGCCACTTGCTGGCGCTGGTTTTCGCCGTCGAGGATGAAGACCGGGTAGATCAGGTCCGAGGCGGTAACGGTGTTTTCGCGCATCAGGGCACGCGAGAAGGGGTCGCGGCGCATGCGGCGCATGCGCGTAGTCGGGTATTGGCCGGTAATGATGGAACTCATCGTGATCGCTTTCTATCAGGATTGGTCGGGGACCGGGTTTTCTTCCTCGTCGCCGGTATCGTCTTCACCGCTGTCTTCATCGTTGCCGGACAGGCCGATCAGCTCCTGGATCTTGGCGTCCGCTTCCTCGATGCCGATCCGCTTCAGGGCGGAGAAGAGTTGCACCGTGAATGGGAAGCCTTCGCCGTCCTCGTCGACATAGCTGTCCAGGATGCCTTTCGCTTCGCGCAGGATGTTCGCCTGCTCGTTGCGGTTCAGCTTGTCGGCCTTGGTCAGGATGCAGTGGATCGGTTTGCCGGTCGGGGCGAACCATTCCAGCATCTGCACGTCGAGGTCGGTGAAGGGGCGGCGCGAATCCATGATCAGGACCAGGGCCGCCAGCTGTTCGCGCCGCTGGACGTAGTCGCCCAGCAGTTTTTGCCAGTGCAGCTTGGCGTTGCCCGACACTTCCGCGTAGCCGTAACCCGGCAAGTCGACCAGCAGGGCCTGGATTTCCTCGACGATGGTCGGATCCTTGCGGTGCTGGCCGACGTGGGCGCCGCCGATCGAAAAGTAATTGATGTGCTGGGTGCGACCCGGCGTTTTCGACGCAAAGGCCAGGCCTTTCTGGTTCGTCAGGATATTGATCGCGGTCGACTTGCCCGCGTTGGAACGGCCGGCAAAGGCGATCTCGGGCACCCGGGTGGACGGGAGATCGCGCAGCTGGTTAACGGTCGTGAAGAAGCGGGCTTGCCAGAGTTTGGACATGGAAGAGAGGTGAAAAAGACAAGGAAATGAGGCGTGGAGGAAACAATCCTATTGTACAATAAGGGGTTATCAATTGTTTGCCACAGGTAAGGCCGCAGTACATATCAAACTGTTTTCGACTTTTTCAGGGTGCTCGAATGAATCGTGTGTCTGTATCGTCCGCTAGCGCGGTGTTCATGAAATCGTTGTTGCTTGCCACCCTGGCGTTCGGTTCCGCCGCCGGCGCTGCCGAAGCCCAGCCTGCCATCGTGAAAGCCGATCCCGCGAAGGGCGGAACCCTGTACGAAAGCGGCGATGCCGCGCGCGGCTTGCCGGCCTGCCTGTCCTGCCACGGCGCCAACGGCAACTCGACCATCGTCGCGAACCCGAAACTCTCCGCGCAGTTCGAAGCCTATACCCACAAGCAATTGGTCGACTTCACGACACCGCAGCGCAACAACCCGGTCATGACCACCTACGCCAAGATGCTGACCGAGGAAGACAAGCGCAATATCGCTGCTTACCTCGCCGTGCAGAAAACCAAGGCGGGCGCCGCGAAGAACAAGGACACCGTCGAACTTGGCCGCAAGATCTACCGCGGCGGCATTGCCGACAAGGGCGTCGCCGCCTGCGCCAGCTGCCATGGCGCGAACGGCGCCGGCATTCCGGTCCAGTATCCGCGCCTGGCTGGCCAGCATCAAGATTACACCCTGGCTCAATTGGCTGCATTCAAGAGCGGTGCGCGCGCGAACAGCACGCAAATGACGACCCTGGCTCAGCGCCTGTCCGACGCGGAAATGAAAGCCGTTGCCGACTACATCGCCGGCCTGCGCTGATCAGCATGCTCCACCCGTAAGGAAAGGGCGTCCAGCGCAAGCCGGCGCCCTTTTTGCTGTAAACTCGCGGCGCACCTGACCGCATGAGAAAGTAAGTCTGAGAATGAGCACCACGGGAATTGAACTAAAGACGCGCCGGCGCGCGCTGGCCGAAGCCGTCGAGCTGGTCTCATCGATGCGGTTTGCCATCAGTTTGCTGATGATCCTGGCGATTGCAGCGATCATCGGCACCGTCCTGCGCCAGGGCGACGCCATGCCGAACTACGTCAACCAGTTCGGTCCGTTCTGGTACGAAGTCTTCCGCAAGCTGGGCCTGTACACGGTGTACACGGCCTGGTGGTTCCTGGCGATCCTGCTGACCTTGATCGTCTCGACCGGCCTGTGCGTGGTGCGCAACGCACCGAAGATGATGCGCGACATGCGCAGCTGGCGCGAGGGCGTGCGCGAAGAATCGCTGCGCAATTTCCACCATAAAAGTGAATGGACCACGCCGCTCGACTACGTGGCCCTGGCCCACCAGAGTGCGAATCGCCTCGGGCACGCCGGCTACAAGGTGAAGGTGGTCGACAAGGGCCACGGCATCCTGGTAGCGGCGAAAAAGGGCGCCGGCAACAAATTCGGCTATATCTTCGCGCACACGGCGATCATCGTGATCCTGCTGGGCGGCATGCTCGATTCCGAACTTCCCATCCGCTTCCAGCAATGGTTCCTGGGCAAAACGCCGTATGCCGGTAGCGGCGTGATCTCGAAGATCCCGGCCCAGCATCGCCTGGGCCTGGGCAACCCGACCTACCGCGGCAATACCCTGCTGGCCGAAGGCCAGACCGGCAACACCGCGATCCTGCCGCAAGCCACCGGTGTGCTGGTGCAGGACTTGCCGTTTGCCATCGAGCTAAAGAAATTCCATATCGATTTCTACTCGACCGGCATGCCGAAGTTGTTCGCCAGCGACGTCGTGGTGCACGACCGCGAGGCGGGCAAGACCTTCCCGGCCACCATCAAGGTCAACGAACCGCTGATTTATAAAGGCGTGGCCGTCTACCAGTCGAGCTTCGAGGATGGCGGCAGCAAGCTGAAGCTGACCGGCTTCCCGATGGCGGGCACCGAATCGACATCCTTCGACATCGCCGGCGTCGTCGGCAATTCTACCGAGCTGAAGACGCCGAGCGGCACCTTTGCCGTCGAGTGGTCGGGCTTCCGTCCCTTCAACGTCGAGAACACGGCGGCCGGCAACGACGTGCGTGCCGTCACCAAGGGGCAATCCTTCAACGAGCAGTTCGCGGCGACCCTGGGCAAGGCTTCGGGTTCGGCCGGCAAGAACGCGAACAACAAGGACCTGAAGAACGTCGGCCCGAGCGTGCAATACAAGCTGCGCGACCAGACCGGCCAGGCGCGCGAGTTCATGAACTACATGCAGCCGGTGACGCTCGAAGGTTCGCAGGTCTTCCTGGCCGGCGTGCGCACGAGTCCCGCCGAAGGCTTCCGCTTCCTGCGCATCCCGGCCGACGACAACTACAGCGTGCGCGAATGGATGCGCCTGCGCGCCGCGCTGGCCGACCCGGCCCTGCGTGCGCAGGCGGCAGCGCGCTATGCGGCGCGCGCACTGACGCCGGACCAGGCGGCCCAGGCCGGCTTCGGCGACCAGCTGCGCCAGTCGGCCGAACGCACGCTCGGCATCTTTGCCGGCGACGACACCCCGGGCGGCTTTGTCGCCGTGGCCCAGTTCCTGGAAAAGATCCCGGCGGCCGAGCAGGAAAAGGCGGCCAACGTCTTCATCAAGATGCTGAACGGTGTGCTGCTGGAACTGTGGCAGGTGGCGCGCGCGAAAGATGGCGAGGCGCCGATCGCGCCGAGCGACAAGCACGGCCGCTACCTGCAACTGGCGACGAATGCGCTGTCGGACAGCTTCTTCTACGGCGCGCCGGTCTACCTGCAGCTCGACGAGTTCCACGAGATCAAAGCCTCGGTGCTGCAGGTGACGCGTTCGCCGGGCAAGAAGATCGTCTACCTCGGCTGCGTGCTGCTGGTGGCCGGCATCTTTGCGATGTTCTACATCCGCGAGCGCCGCTTGTGGGTGTGGGTGCGCCAGGACGGCGAGGGCGCCCACGCGCTGATGGCGATGAGCACCCAGCGCAAGACTTTGGATTTCGAGAAAGAATTCGCCGACCTGGCAGCCAAGCTGCCGCAATCGGCGTAAGCTGGCCCTGCCAGTCAAAAACAGGCATTGGAGAATACATGGAAGCATCCCGCCCGACCCCGCCCCGTCCGGTACTCAAGGACGGCGTCTACACCGAAGCGCCCGGCTATTTCCGCCGCTTGACGGCCATCGACTGGCTGTTCGGCGCCGGCCTGCTGGCCGCGGCCCTGTTCGCGCTGAACCGCTACGCCCACTTCATGGACGGCTACGAGCGCGCGATTTTGCTGCTGTCGGCGCCGACCTTTGCCGCCCTCGGCTGGCATTGGAAACCGGTGCGCTGGCTGATGCCGGTCGTGGCCCTGCTGTCGCTGTGGGCGATCTCGATGTACGACGGCTCGCTGGCGGCGGCCGAGCAAAAATTCTTCCTGAAGTACATGCTGTCGAGCCAGTCGGCCATCCTGTGGATGAGCGCGCTGTTCGTGTTCTCGACCGTGTTCTACTGGATCGGCCTGCTCAGCCGTTCTGGCTCGGGCAGCGCCATCGGTTCGCGCCTGTGCTGGGCGGCCGTGGTGCTGGGCTTTACCGGCATGATGGTGCGCTGGTTCGAGTCCTACCTGATCGGGCCGGACGTCGGCCACATCCCGGTGTCGAACCTGTACGAGGTGTTCATCCTGTTCGCGATGATCACGGCGCTGTTCTACCTGTACTACGAAGAGCGCTATGCCACGCGCCAGTTGGGCGCCTTTGTACTGCTGATCATTTCGGCAGCGGTGGCTTTCCTGCTCTGGTACACGGTGTCGCGCGACGCCGCCACCATCCAGCCGCTGGTGCCGGCGCTGCAAAGCTGGTGGATGAAGATCCACGTGCCGGCGAATTTCATCGGCTACGGCACCTTTGCCCTGGCGGCGATGGTCGGCACGGCCTACCTCCTGAAAGCCAACGGCATCCTGGCGGACCGCCTGCCGTCGCTGGAAGTGCTGGACGACGTGATGTACAAGGCCATTTCGGTCGGCTTCGCCTTCTTCACGGTGGCCACCATCCTCGGCGCGCTGTGGGCGGCCGAAGCCTGGGGCGGCTACTGGTCCTGGGATCCGAAGGAAACCTGGGCACTGATCGTCTGGCTGAACTACGCGGCCTGGCTGCACCTGCGCCTGATTAACGGCCTGCGCGGCAAGATGGCGGCCTGGTGGGCGCTGGTGGGCTTGCTGGTGACCACGTTTGCCTTCCTGGGCGTGAACATGTTCCTGTCGGGGCTGCATTCCTACGGCGAGTTGTAATTTCGGAGTTACCCGGAACGCACCCACAACATCACCGATCGGCCAAGCGCCCGACGGTTCCGCAGGCAATGGTGTAAGGTACAACTTCGATTGCCTGCGGAGTTCCCGATGTTGATCAAACAAAATCCCAACGGCCTGGACCGGCCATTCGCCTCCGAAATCACCCCGCGCGAGGTGTACGAAGAGCGGCGCAAATTCATCGCGCGCATGGCCGCCGGCGCCGCTGCCGGCACTGCGCTGTGGGAAATGGCAAACCGCGAAGCCTTTGCCCAGGGCGTCTCTACGCAGAACACCGCCCCGGTGCAAAAACTCGCCGCCAAAGCCAACCCGGCCTTCTCGACCACCGAGCCGCAGACCTCGCTGCGCGACGCCACCCATTACAACAACTTCTACGAATTCGGCCTCGACAAGACCGACCCGGCCGAGAACGCGCATACCCTGCGCACCCGGCCCTGGACGGTCGCCATCGAAGGCGAAGTGAAGAAGCCGCTGCGCCTGGACATCGACAGCCTGACCAAGCTGGCGCCTCTGGAAGAACGCATCTACCGCCTGCGCTGCGTCGAGGGCTGGTCGATGGTGATTCCCTGGGTCGGCTATTCGCTGTCGAACCTCATCAAGGCGGTGGAACCGACCGGCAACGCCAAGTACGTCGAATTCACGACCCTGGCCGACCGCTCCCAGATGCCGGGCCTGCGCAGCGGTGTGCTCGACTGGCCGTATGTGGAAGGCCTGCGCATGGACGAAGCCATGCATCCGCTGGCGCTGCTCACCGTCGGCATGTACGGCCAGGTGCTGCCGAACCAGAACGGCGCGCCGGTGCGCGTGGTGGTGCCGTGGAAGTATGGCTTCAAGTCGCCGAAGTCCATCGTGCGCATCCGCTTCACGCGCGACCAGCCGAAGACGGCCTGGAACGTGTCGGCCCCGTGCGAATACGGCTTTTATTCGAACGTGAACCCGAAGGTGGACCACCCGCGCTGGTCGCAGGCCACCGAGCGCCGCATCGGCGAAGACGGCTTCTTCAAGCGCAAGCGCGACACGCTGATGTTCAACGGCTATAACGAGGTCGCTTCGCTGTACGCGGGCATGGACTTGAAAAGGTTCTTCTGATGGCGGCGGCCGGGCCTACTTCGAAGCAGATCGGGGCGATCAAGGCGGCGCTGTTCGTGCTGGCGCTGCTGCCTTTCCTCTGGAGCGGCTGGCAGGTCGTGGCCGGGGTGCCGGTCGATCCGCTGGCCTACATCACGCACCAGAGCGGCGACTGGGCGCTGTACCTGCTGTGCATCACGCTGGCGGTAACGCCGCTGCGCCGGCTGACGGGCTGGAACTGGGTAGTCAAATTGCGGCGCATGATCGGGCTGTTCGCTTTTTTCTATGCGCTGCTGCACTTCATCGCCTTCTTCTGGTTCGACCATTTCTTCGATGTCGCATCGATGCTGCGCGACGTCGCCAAGCGGCCCTTCATCCTGGTCGGCTTCATCGCCTTCGTGCTGCTGATCCCCCTGGCGGCGACCAGCACCAACGCCATGATCCGGCGCCTGGGCGGCAAGCGCTGGCAGTGGCTGCACCGGCTGATTTACGTGGTTGCACCGCTCGCCGTGCTGCATTTCTGGTGGATGAAGGCGGCCAAGAACAACCTGGCGCAGCCGATGCTATTTGCCGCGATCGTGGCGGTGTTGCTGGCGCTGCGGGTGTACTGGAGCCGGGTCAAGGCCAGGGCGGCGGTAAGGGCTTGATGCGTATGCGGACGTTAATGGGGCTGTTGCCTGTTGGGTTATCGGCTTATTGAATCCGCGTGCCCTCGCGGACGCAACGAACCGATAACATATCAGGCAATAGCCCCACGAACGCCGAATGAAAAAGGGCGCTACCCACATACATGGGGAGCGCCCTTTTTTTGACACCACGATATTACGTCATTACTTCAGCATCGATTCCAGCGCATACAGCTCGGCCGGTTCTTCGCGGCGGCGCACCAGGTGCATCTGTTCGCCATCGACGATCACTTCGGCGGCGCGGCCGCGGGTGTTGTAGTTCGAGGCCATGGTCATGCCGTAGGCGCCCGCGCTCATCATCGCCAGCAGATCGCCCGGCTGCACGGCCAGTGCGCGTTCGCGCGCCAGCCAGTCGCCCGATTCGCACACCGGGCCGACCACGTCGTACAGTTCCGGCACGTCGCCGGTGCGCGGCGCGACCGCCTTCATGTCCATCCAGGCGCCGTACAGGGTCGGGCGCATCATGTCGTTCATGGCGGCGTCGATGATGCAGAAGTTCTTTTCCGCGCCCGGCTTCAGGAATTCCACGCGGGTCAGCAGCACGCCGGTGCTGGCGACGATCGAGCGGCCCGGCTCGAAGATGACTTTCACCGCACGCCCGTCGTGGCGCGCGGTGCGCCAGGCGTCGATGCGCGCGAACAGGCGGCCCAGGTAATCGCCCACCGGCACCGGCGGCGCATCGCCGGCCGCGCCGTAGTCGACGCCGATGCCGCCGCCGATGTCCAGGTGGTGGATGTGGATGCCTTCGCTGTCCAGGGTGTCGATCAGTTCGATCAGCTTGTCGAGCGCTTCGAGCAGCGGCGCGTCGTCGAGCAGCTGCGAGCCGATGTGGCAGTCGATGCCGACCACGTCCAGGTGCGGCAGGCTGGCGGCGGTGCGGTAGGTGGCCAGCGCATCGTCGAAGGCGACGCCGAACTTGTTCGCCTTCAGGCCGGTCGCGATATACGGGTGGGTCTTGGCGTCGACGTTCGGGTTCACGCGCAGCGACACCGGCGCGCGCTTGCCCATGCTGCCGGCCACTTCGTTCAGGCGGTGCAGTTCCGGGATCGACTCGACGTTGAAGCAGAGGATGCCGTGTTCCAGGGCCAGGCGCATTTCGGCCACGGTCTTGCCCACGCCCGAGAAGATCACCTTGCCCGGGTCGCCGCCGGCGGCGATCACGCGCAGCAGTTCGCCGCCCGAAACGATGTCGAAGCCGGCGCCTTCACGCGCCAGCAAATCGACGATGGCCAGGTTCGAATTGGCCTTCATGGCGTAGCAGACCAGGGCGTCGCGGCCGCGGCAGGCGTCGGCGTAGGCGGCGAAGTTTTCCAGCAGGGCCGACTTCGAGTAAACGTAGGTCGGGGTGCCGAATTCCTCGGCGACGCGGGACAGGGCAGTGCTTTCGGCATGCAGGACGCCGGCTTGGTACGAAAAATGCGACATGAATCTGGGTGCGGATCTTATTGTTGAGGAGGGACGTTGGTCGGCGACGGCTGGGCCGTGCCGGCGCCTGGCGCCGGAGCGGTTGCCTGCGCCGGGGCCGCAGCCGAAGCCGGCGTGGCGAGCGGCGTGGCGCCCAGCGTCGCATTGGCCGGCTTGGCTGGCGGCGTCGGCATGTAGAGCGGGCCGGTCTGGCCGCAACCGGTCAGGGCCGAAGCGGCCAGCGCGAGCAGCGCGGCAGCGGGAAAGAGCGCAGTAGGTGACTTCACGATTAGAATCACGGTTTGATCAAGACCTTGGAGTGTAGCATGACCGAAACCGAATTTTTGGACCTGGCCGAATCGACGCTGGACCGTATCGAAACCTGCTTCGACGAGCTGAACGATCAGGACGTGGTCGACGTCGAATGCAAGCGCAGCGGCAATGTGCTCGAGATCGAGTTCATTGCGAACGGGTCGAAGATCATCGTCAACAGCCAGGCGCCGTTGAAGGAGATGTGGGTGGCGGCGCGGGCTGGCGGCTACCACTACAAGCGGGTGGGGGACGAGTGGCGCAATACCCGGGATGACAGCGAGTTGTTCATGGCGCTGTCGGACCTGGCGACGCAGCAGGGTGGGGCGCCGGTCAAGCTGGGTTAAGGACGCATCGCCGTATCCCGAAAATCGGCGGTTGTTGTCGGGGTTGTAGGGTGGGCTCTTGAGCCCACGCGGTGCCCCGATTGATTGTCGAAACGTGGTTCGATGCGGCAGCGGGCGCATAGCGGAAGCCGTGCGGTTTGCCGGAGCACGACCGCGTGGGCTCAAGAGCCCACCCTACGTGAAAGAATATTTCACGGCTGGCGGCCAAGTGAAATATTCTTTCATGCGTGATTCACTTAGAACAACTCGTTCCTCACCGCGTCCTGCGCCTTCTGCTGCGCCGGCGGTGGTGGGGCGCCAACATCGAGCGACTGCACGCCGGTGCCCGGCGGGTTCTCCACGTAGAAGTAATCCCCTTCCGCCATGATCAGCCCCGGCGGCACGGTACGTTCCTCCACCGGCACGCCCTTCAGCGCGGTCTGCATGTAGCCGATCCAGATCGGCAGCGCCAGGCCGCCGCCGGTTTCCTTGTTGCCCAGGTTCTTGGGCTGGTCGTAGCCCATCCAGGCGATGCCCACCAGCTTCGGCTGGTAGCCGGCGAACCAGGCGTCGATCGAGTCGTTGGTGGTGCCGGTCTTGCCGGCGATGTCGGTGCGCTTCAGCGTCGCCGAGGCCTTGGCCGCGGTGCCGTAGCGCGCCACGTCCTTCAGCATCGAGTCCATCAGGAAGGCGTTGCGCGCGTCGATCACGCGGTTCGCTTCCACGCCGGCGCGTTCCGGACGCGCTTCCGACAACACCTTGCCCGAGCTGTCGGTGACTTTCGAGATCAGGTAAGGACTGATGCGGTAGCCGCCGTTGGCGAACACGGCATAGGCGCCCGCCATCTGCAGCGGCGTGGTGGCGCCGGCGCCCAGGGCCAAGGTCAAGTATGGGGGATTCCGTTCGGCGTCGAAGCCGAAGCGGGTCGCGTATTCCTGGCCGTAGCGCGCGCCGATGCGGTTCAGGATGCGGATCGAAATCATGTTCTTCGATTTCGTCAGGCCGCGCCGCATCGTCATCGGGCCTTCGTAGCGGGCGTCGTAGTTCTTCGGTTCCCAGGCCTGGCCGCCGGTCTGGCCGGCATCGAACGAGATCGGCGCATCGTTCACCAGCGTCGACGGCGACAGGCCGCGTTCCAGCGAAGCCGAATAGATGAAGGGCTTGAACGAGGAACCCGGCTGGCGCCAGGCCTGCGTCACGTGGTTGAACTTGTTGCGGTTGTAGTCGAAGCCGCCCACCAGCGCCTTGATCGCGCCGTCTTCGGTGCTGGCCGCAACGAAGGCCGATTCGACTTCCGGCATCTGGGTGATCTTCCAGGTGGAGGCGCCGTCCTGCATTACGCGGATCAGGGCGCCGCGGCGGATGCGGCGGTTCGGCGCGGCCTTGGCGGACAGCCAGTTCGAGGCGAACGACAGGCCGGAACCGGTGATCTTGATTTCCTCGCCCGAGGCCAGCACCGCCGTCACCTGCGACGACGACGCCTGCAGCACCACGGCCGCCACGATGTCGTCGCTGTCCGGCTTCTCGGCCAGTTCCGCCTCGATGGCTTCATCGGCCTCGGTCTTGTTGCTCGGGATCTCGATGTAGGATTCCGGGCCGCGGTAAGGGTGGCGGCGCTCGTAGTCCATCACGCCGCGGCGCACGGCCAGGTAGGCCGCGTCCTGGTCGGCCTTGGTGATCGTCGTGAAGACGTTCAGGCCGCGCGTATAGGTGTCTTCCTTGAACTGCTCGTACACCAACTGGCGCGCCATCTCGGCCACGTATTCGGCGTGCACGCCGAAGGCGGTGCTGTCGGACTTGATCTTCAGTTCCTCGGCCTTGGCGGTCTCGAACTGGGCGTCGGTGATGTAGCCGAGCGAATGCATGCGCTGCAGGATGTATTGCTGGCGCGTGCGGGCGCGGGTTGGATTCACCACCGGGTTGTAGGCCGATGGCGCTTTCGGCAGGCCGGCCAGCATCGCCGCTTCGGCCACGCTGATGTCCTTCAGGTCCTTGCCGAAGTAGATCTGGGCCGCCGACTGGAAGCCGAAGGCGCGCTGGCCCAGGTAAATCTGGTTCATGTAGACCTCGAGGATCTGGTCCTTGGTCAGGTTCTTCTCGATCTTCCAGGCCAGCAGGGCCTCGTAGGCCTTGCGTTTCAGGGTCTGTTCACTGGACAGGAAGAAGTTCCGCGCCACCTGCTGGGTGATGGTCGAGGCGCCCTGGCGCGAGCTGCTGGTGGCGTTGTGCAGGGTCGCGCGCAGCACGCCCATGTAGTCGACGCCGCCGTGCTGGTAGAAGCGGTCGTCCTCGATCGACAGCACCGCCTTCTTCATGACGTCGGGGATGTCCTTGAAGCGCACCAGGGTCCTGCGCTCTTCGCCGAACTCGCCGATGAGGACGTTATCGGCCGTGAAGATACGCAGCGGCATCTTCGGGCGGTAGTCGGTGATGGTGTCGAGGGCCGGCAAATTCGGGTAGGCCATGGCCAGGGCAAACACCACCAGCAGCACGCCGGTCAGGGCCAGGCCGGCGAGGCCGCCGATTGCCCACAGGACCAGGCGCTTGGCGCTGAACTTGTTCGGAGAAGAAGACTTGGAATCGGATTTGGATTTCATGGCGTTCACATTGTTGATCCATCTCATTATAAGACAGGGACTTTTGTGGCGGTACGAACTGAACGGGACAGACCCCCAATCGCCCAAGGTGATGGCAGTCCGACAAAGCCTGTTTCCAAGTCTCTAACGAGTGTGGCATAGGCGCGCCGGATTGTAGTGTTCCTGTGCAGAAATATCTTGTCGGCCCGCACCCTTATTGCTACGATTTAACGTGTTGCCTCATATATGTGCAATAAATAGCCTTTTTATGAAGGCATGCAGAGCAAATCTTTCCCCAAGGCGGGCGTTCAAAAATCGTTCTGCTCCGGCAGACAGCAGTGAGGGAGTACGCTCGTGATCAATCTAGGTTCCCTGTTCGGCAAGTCGGACCCGCCCCTGGCCGGTCTCGACATCAGCACGTCCGGACTGCGCCTGGTGGAGCTGGCCGATGCCGGCAAGGGCGCGCTGCGCCTGGAGCGCCATACGTTCGAAGCCTTGCCGCGCGGCGCCGTCGTCGACGGCAACATCGAGAATTTCGACCAGGTGGCCGAGGCCGTGCGCCGCATCTGGAAAAAGAGCGGCACCCGTGCCCGCAACGTCGCGCTCGGCATGCCGCCGGCCGCCGTCATCACCAAGAAAATCATCCTGCCGGCCGGCATGGGCGAAGACCAGCTCGAAGTGCAGGTCGAGTCCGAGGCCAGCCAGTACATCCCGTTCGCGCTCGATGAAGTGAGCCTGGACTTCGACGTGGTCGGCCCGGCCGCCAACTCTCCGGACGACATGGAAGTCATGCTCGCCGCCGCGCGCCGCGAAAAGGTGGAAGACCGCGTGGCGATCGCCGAAGCGGCCGGCCTGGTGGCCACCGTGATGGACATCGAATCCTACGCCGCGCGCGCCGCCCTGGAGCGCGCGCAAGGTGCGGCCAAGGACAAGATCGTGGCCCTGTTCCAGATCGGCGCCAGCATGACGCAAGTGTCGGTGCTGCTCGACGGCGACACCGTCTACGAGCGCGAGCAGCCGTTCGGTGGCCACACCCTGACCCAGGACATCGTGCGCACCTATGGCCTGAGCTATGAAGAAGCCGAGGCGCGCAAGAAAGCCGGCGACCTGCCGGAGAACTTCCGCGCCGATTTGCTCGCTCCCTTCCTGGAAAGCGCGGCGCTGGAAGTAACGCGCGCGATCCAGTTCTTCTACACCTCGACGCCCTACACCCGCATCGACCAGATCTGGCTCGCCGGCGGCAACGCCATGCTGCCGGGCCTGGTGGAACTGGTCGGCGGCCGCACGCGCATCCCGACCGCGCCGGTGGCGCCCTTCGAGGGCATGCTGCTGGCCCCGGGCGTGCGCGAACAGCAGTTGCGCCAGGAAGGCCCGGCCTACCTGGTTGCCTGCGGCCTGGCCCTGCGGAGGTTCGGATGATCCGGATTAACCTGCTCCCGCACCGGGAAGCGAAACGCAAGCAAAAGCAGAAGGCCTTTGTCGCCATGCTGGTCCTCGGCGCCCTGCTGGGCGGCGCGGTGGTGCTGCTGGTGGGCGGCTGGAACGCCAGCCGCATCGCCATCCAGGAACAGCGCAACCTGGCGCTGAAGAACGAGAACGCGAAGCTCGACAAGAAGATCAAGGACATCGCCACCCTGAAGGAAGAGATCGAGGCGCTGAAGTCGCGCCAGCAGGCGGTCGAAGACCTGCAGGGCGACCGCAACCAGCCGGTCTACCTGCTGGACGAACTCGTGCGCCAGACCCCGGACGGCGTCTACCTGAAGTCGGTGAAACAGGATGGCCAGCGCGTGACCCTGAACGGTTACGCCCAGTCGCAGGAACGCGTGGCCGAGCTGCTGCGCAACCTGTCGGGCCAGTCGCCCTGGCTGGAACTGCCCGACCTGACCGAAGTAAAGGCGGCCACGCTGACCCAGAACAAGCTGGCGCGCAAGGCCGTCGAATTCACGCTGGCGGTGAGCATCAAGCGCCCGCGCGAAGCCGAGGAAGCCGAGGAAGAGGGCAAGAAGCCCGCGTCCAAGGGCCTGGCCGGCGCCTCGCTGGCGAAGGACGGAAACAAGCCATGAACATCGACCTGAAACAATGGAGCGCCGACCTGTCGGCCCAGTTCGAGGGCCTGCAGGGACGCCAGCCCGGCCAGTGGCCGCTGGCGCCGCGCCTGCTGTGCGCGGCCGGCGTGATGGCGCTGGTGATCGTGCTCGGCTACTTCGTCTACTGGCAGGGCCAGTTCGAGACCCAGGAAACCGGC